>NZ_JBHVIV010000011.1:67488-154258 GCF_042799475.1 Kitasatospora sp. NPDC057692
ACGGAGACCACACCGCGGCATTGGCGCCCATCACCGAAGCCGTCAACCACTACCGCCAACTCGCCGCCACCAACCCCGGCGCCTTCCTCCCCGACCTCGCCGACTCCCTCTACAACGTCTCCAGGCACCAGGCCACGTCCGGAGACCACACCGCGGCACTGGTCTCCATCGCCGAAGCCGTCAACCACTACCGCCGACTGGCCACCGCCAACCCGCCCGTCTTCGTCCCTCGCCTCGGCGCGGCCCTCAACAACCTCTCCGAACGAGGAGGCGACGGCGAGCAGGCCGATGCGGCATGGGACGCCGCCATGAGCGACCTCGGTCACGATCCGTTGGCGCAGGCCGAACTCCTCGCCCACCGGGCCTACCGCCTCGCGAGACTCGGTGATCCGAATCGAGCGGTCGAGATGCTGGTGATCGCTGTCGGGAAAGCTGCGGCCGGTGAGCCCGAGCGGTTGGCCAGGACACGCCAGACGATCCGGCGCGTGGCGACCGGCTTCGAGCTCGATGACCCGCGCCTGGCCGGCTGGGCCACCGACCCGATTCCGGAATCCGACCTCATTCTCCTCAACGCATGGGCCTCGCTGTCGGACTGGCTCGGTACCGAGACGTTCCTGCGGGCCCATGCGGAACACCTGCGATCACCCGAGTACCGGCACCACCTGCGCCTCGCCGATGCGCTCTTCCCCGAGAATCCGAGAACCGCCCTTCTCACCCACCTGCTCGACGACATCGAGGACCGCGGTCTCACCACGGTCCTCGCCGACGGCCGACGCGCCTACGAGGCGTCCGCTCTCTTGAGTGCCTGGATCGCGACGCCCACCTGGGCCGAATCCCGTGACTTCCATCTCGCGCACCGAGACGAACTGCACGCCCCCGACGTCATGGCCATGATCTCGCAAATGGACTCGCAGCCGGTCGTCAGCCAGCACCTCGGGATCCTCCGGATCGCGGAGGCCGGCTCCATCGACCTGGCCTACGCGGTCGTCGTCGATCCGGCCGTCGCCTCGGCCGTGGCGACGGCCGCCGTGGAGGAAGCCGACCTCGATCTCCTAGCCGCGGTCGCCGCGGCCGGTCAACAGGTGCTGGAGTCCGCTCAGGGCCCGTTGTTCGCCATGCTCCTCGCCGTCGCGGCCGACTCCGCCGACAGCGCCCGCCGCATCGCCGCGCGGATCGTCGAGAACTCCGCTCCCGTGCAGCGCGAGGCGTACGCGATCCACCTGCGCGAGCTCGCGCGGCGGCGGCCGGATCTCGCCGAACCGGCCGGCGAACTCGCCGAGGTGCTGCACCCCGCCGGGTGAACGCAGAACGCCCGCAGGGCCTCCCCGGTGAGGTGGGAGGCCCTGCGGGCGTGCGTGGTGCCGGTGCCGGTGCCGGTGGCTACCGGGGCCGGGATCAGACCAGGCCGGCCTTCTCCAGGGCGGCGCAGCAGGTGTTGATCAGCAGCCGGGTGACGACGTAGGGGTCGACGTTGGCGTTCGGGCGGCGGTCCTCGATGTAGCCCTTCTGGTCCACCTCGACCTGCCACGGGATGCGGACCGAGGCGCCGCGGTTGGAGACGCCGTAGGAGTAGACGTTCCACGGGGCGGTCTCGTGCTTGCCGGTCAGGCGGGACTCGATGTCGGCGCCGTACTGGGTGACGTGCTCGAGGACCTTCTCCTGCGAGGTGCCGAGCGACTCGCAGGCGGTGATGATCGCGTCGTAGTTCTCGCGCATCGCCTTGGTGGAGAAGTTGGTGTGCGCGCCGGCGCCGTTCCAGTCGCCGCGGACGGGCTTCGGGTCGAGGGTGGCGTCGATGCCGAACTCCTCGGCGGTGCGGTAGAGCAGGTAGCGGGCGATCCACATGTCGTCGGAGACGGTCAGGGCGTCGACCGGGCCGATCTGGAACTCCCACTGGCCGGGCATGACCTCGGCGTTGATGCCGCAGATGGCCAGGCCGGCGTCCATGCAGCGGTCGAGGTGCAGCTCGACGATCTCGCGGCCGAAGACCTCCTCGGCGCCGACGCCGCAGTAGTAGCCGCCCTGCGGGGCCGGGTAGCCGCCCTCCGGGAAGCCGAGCGGGCGGGAGCCCTTGAAGAAGGTGTACTCCTGCTCGATGCCGAAGATCGACTCCTGCGCCTCGTACTGCTCGGCGACGGTGCGCAGCAGGGCGCGGGTGTTGGACTCGTGCGGGGTGCCGTCGGTCTCGTTGACCTCGCACAGGACGAGGATGTGGTCGCCGCCGCGGATCGGGTCCGGGGTGACGCGCACCGGGGCCAGCACGCGGTCCGAGGCGTGGCCCTCGGCCTGGCTGGTCGAGGAACCGTCGAAGCCCCAGGTGGGGATCTTGTCCGCGTTCGGCAGGACACGAGTCTTGGAGCGGAGCTTGGCGGTCGGCTTGGTGCCGTCGATCCAGATGTACTCGGCCTTGATTGCCACGGCGGTGTACCTCGCAAACTGGGTGGTGGGTGCCCGCGTAGCGTTGCAAGCCGCCGTTTCCCGGTTGTTCCTCTCATGTAACGCCCATGTGAACCAACCGTCCGCATTGGCACGGTTACGGTGCGGGAGTGCCGCAGGTGGCACCCCCGTATCCGTGGGGCCGGAGGCAGGCGGGACGGGCCAGGCCTCCCGCGGTCAGTGCCGGCGGGCGTGGGCCGGGGCGGCCCGGCGGCGGCGGGTGGCCCAGAGGGCACAGGCGCCGGCGGCGACCAGGGCGGCGGCTCCGGCGGCGAGCGGGGCGGTGGCGTCGTTGCCGCCGGTGGAGGCGAGGGCGTCCGAAGCGGCGGCGGAGGCGGAAGAGGCCGCGGGGGAAGCGGTCCGGCGGGCGGCGGCAGAGGTGGTGGTGTCCGCGACGGGCTGGGCGGCCGGGCTCTGCGTGCCGACGGCCGCGGGGGTGGCCGCCGGAGGCGCGGCGGCCGTCGGCGTGGCCGTCGGCGCGGCCGGTACGGGCTTCTCACAGCTCACCGAGGCGATCGTGACGGTTCCGGTGACCTTGGCGACGTTGAGGTTCAGCGGGTCCACCGCCACCCGGACCTCCAGGGCGGAGGCGGCGGCCGTCGTCGAGGTGGTGGTCTTCCTGGAGAACTCGACCGACACGCTGCCGACCAGCGGCACGTCCACCTCGGTCGGCCCGTACAGGCCGACCGTGACCGGCTTGCCGAGGACGGTGAGCCCGGCGGGCGCGACCACCTCGGCGGTGGGCGGCCCGTCGACGGGGCAGGTGGCGGTGGCGCTGAGCGCCTCCAGGCCGAGCAGGGTGGTCGCGGGCAGGCCGGGGGCGTGCACCTCGGCGTCGGCGAGGGTGACGGAGGCGGTGGCGCCCTCGGCGTCGACCCGGGCGACCGATGTGCCGACCTCCGCCTTGACCAGGGTGACCGGGCCGGACTGGTCGACGCCGTCGACCTTCGCGGTGAGGACGGTGCCCTCGCGCTGTGCCGGGGACTCCACCTTGTTGAGCGAGACGTCGACCGGGACGTCCACGGCGTTGTTCAACAGCCGGACGTCCAGGTCGAGTTCGGCGGTGACGGCGCGCGCCTTGCCCGGGGAGGGGGTGGCCGCCGGCGCCGGGGCGGCCCCGGCGGGCGGCACGGTGAGAACGGCGCAGGTCAGGGCGACAGTGGCTGCGGAAACGATTCGTCGGGAAGAGGAAGAGGAAGGCGAAGACATGGCGGTACCCCCACGGCTGAATGGATGAGCCGCCAGTCTTCTCAAACGATCCGTCATATGAGTGATACGGAGCGTCATTTCACTCGTTGGGGTGACGTTGACGCTCCGCACTGACGCACGTCTGCTACGGCGGGCCGCCTACGGCAGCCGCCAGTCCACCGGCTGCGCCCCCTGCCGCACCAGCAGCTCGTTGGCCCGGCTGAACGGGCGCGAGCCGAAGAAGCCCCCGCTCGCCGAGTACGGGCTCGGGTGCGCCGACTCGATCGCCGGGATCTCGCCCAGCAGCGGCCGCAGGTTGCGCGCGTCACGGCCCCAGAGGATCGCCACCAGCGGGCCGCCGCGCGCCGCCAGGGCGCGGATCGCCTGCTCGGTGACCTCCTCCCAGCCCTTGCCGCGGTGCGCGGCGGGCTTGCGCGGAGCGGTGGTCAGCGCACGGTTGAGCAGCAGCACGCCCTGCTGCGTCCACGGGGTGAGGTCGCCGTTGGACGGCTGCGGGAGGCCGAGGTCGCTGCCGTACTCCTGGAAGATGTTGATCAGGCTGGCCGGGATCGGACAGACCTCGGCCCCCACCGAGAAGCTCAGGCCGACGGCGTGGCCGGGGGTCGGGTACGGATCCTGGCCGACGATCAGCACCCGCACCTCGGCGAACGGCTGCTGGAAGGCGCGCAGCACGTTCGGGCCGGAGGGCAGATAGGTCCGGCCGGCGGCCAGTTCGGCGCGGAGGAAGTCGCCCATCGCGGCGACCCGCCCGGCCACCGGCTCCAGCGCGGTGGCCCACCCGGGCTCGACGATCTCGTTCAGTGGACGCGGTGCCATGGACGTAACCCTATCGGCCTACACTGACAGCCCGTTCACCGAGATGATCACACCGCCTCACACCGCCTCGACAGCGCCCCGCACTGCCCCGCCCCCACAGGAGCGCGATCTGCGGTCACGCCACCGGACGCCCGCGCAGCACCACCAACCGGGGATCGGCCAGCACCCGGACGTCGGCGCGCGGGTCCTGCGCGTACACCACGAAGTCCGCCGGTGCGCCCTCCTCCAGGCCGGGGCGCCCAAGCCAGGCGCGCGCCCCCCAGCTGGCCGCCGACAGCGCCTCGGCGGGGGTGAGCCCGGCCTTCACCAGCTCGGCGACCTCCTCCGCGACCAGGCCGTGGGCCAGCGAGCCGCCCGCGTCCGTCCCGACGTAGACGGGGATGCCCGCGTCGTGCGCGGCGCCGACCGTGGCGTAGCGGCGCTCGTGCAGCCGCCGCATGTGGGCGGACCAGGCCGGGAACTTGGCCTCGCCGCCGGCCGCCAGCTGCGGGAAGGTCGCGATGTTGACGAGGGTCGGCACGATCGCGACCCCGCGCTCGGCGAAGACCGGGATCAACTCCTCGGTCAGGCCGGTCGCGTGCTCGACGCAGTCGATCCCGGCGGCCAGCAGGTCCGGCAGCGACTCGGCGGCGAAGCAGTGCGCGGTGACCCGCGCGCCCTCCTCGTGCGCCGCCGCGATCGCCTCCGCCAGCGCGTCGCCCGGCCAGCAGGCGGCGAGGTCGCCGCGCTCGCGGTCGATCCAGTCGCCGACCAGCTTGACCCAGCCGTCGCCGCGCCGGGCCTCGGCGCGCACGTAGGCGGCGAGGTCGCCGGGCTCGATCTCGTGCGCGTAGTTGCGGATGTAGCGGCGGGTGCGGGCGATGTGCCGGCCGGCCCGGACGATCCGGGGCAGGTCCTCGCGGTCGTCGATCCAGCGGGTGTCGGCGGCGGACCCGGCGTCGCGGATCAGCAGGGTGCCGGCGTCACGGTCGGTGAGCGCCTGCTTCTCGCTGGTGGCGGCGTCGACGGCGCCGTGCGCGTCCAGGCCGACGTGGCAGTGCGCGTCCACCAGGCCGGGCAGCACCCAGCCGTCCACCGTCCGGACGTCGGCGGAGGAGGCGCCGACGGCGGTCGGCCGGGAGAAGGCCACCCGGCCGTCCACCACCCAGAGTTCGTCCCTGACGTCCTCCGGACCGACCAGCACCCGACCCCGGACGTGCAGCACCGCGCCATCGCTCATGGCCGCACTCTACCGACGGCGCCGTTCCTTGTGAGCGGTGAAGATGGGGCAGACTCGTTCCCGGCCAGCACCCTCCCCCCTCGAAAGGCCCAGAGACCGTGAGCCCCTTCCTCGACCTGCCCCCGCTCACCGCCGCCGACTTCGCGGCGATCGAGGACAAGGTCGCCGCGCTGCTGCACACCACCGCCGACGTCATCGTCACCCAGGGCGAGGCGCTGCTGCCGCTGGAGGCCGCCATCCGCGGCGCCGCGCACCCGGGCTCGACCGCGCTCAACATCGTCACCGGCCCGTACGGCCAGACCTTCGGCAACTGGCTGCGCGACTGCGGCGCGACGGTGATCGACCTCGCCGTGCCCTTCGACAGCGCGGTGAGCGCCGAGCAGGTCGCCGCGGCCCTGGCGGCCGAGCCGGCCATCGACTTCGTCTCGCTGGTGCACGCCGAGGCCGCCACCGGCAACACCAACCCGGTGGCCGGGATCGGCGCCGTGGTGCGCGAGCACGGCGCGCTGCTGATGGTGGACGCGGTCGCCTCGGTGGCCGCCGAGCCGCTGCTGACCGACGACTGGGGCGTCGACCTGTGCGTGATCGGCGGGCAGAAGGCGATGGGCGGGCCGGCCGGCGTCTCGGCCGTCTCGGTCTCCGCGCGGGCCTGGGAGCGGATCACCGCCAACCCGGCCGCCCCGCGCCGCTCCTACCTCTCGCTGCTGGACTGGAAGGAGCGCTGGACGGACGCCGGACGCACCGTCCTGCCGCACGCGCCCGCGCAGCTGGAGATGCTGGCGCTCGGCGCCTGCCTGGACCGGATCGCGGCGGACGGCCTGCCCGCCGTCATCACCCGCCACCGGGCCGCCGCGACCGCCCTCCGCGCGGGCGTCCGGGCGCTCGGCACGCTCACCCCGTTCGTTCCGCAGGACGCGCACGCCGCGCCGGTCGCCACCACCCTGCGCACCCCGGCCGGCCTGGACGCCACCGCCCTCGCCGCCGAGCTGCGCCGCCTCGACCCCGCCCTCCCGGTCCAGGCCGGCGGCGGCGCCCTGGCCACCGAGATGCTTCGGGTCAACCACTACGGCCCCGCCGCCACCCTCCCCACCGTCCGCGCCACCCTCACCGCCCTCGCCACCGCGACCGCCGCCGACCCCGCCCCGGCCCTTACCGCGGCCGCCCGGGCCTGGGACGCCACCGTCTGACCTCCCCCCGAGCCCTCCCGAGCAGGCCCGCGGAGCAGACCCGCCGGTCCGCCCCGTCCGCCCCGTCCGCCGCAGCGGACGGGGCGGTTCGCCGTCCGGCGCGCGCCACGTCGGCACCTCGGCGGGGCCGCGGAACTCCCGGACGCGCCCGGTAGGCGCATCGGGATCGACGGCCGCCCCGTCGGCGGCCTCCCCGAAGACCGCCCGCACGCTGCCGACCGGCCAACGGCGCCGAGGCTTCGGCCCGGCACTGTTCCCGAATCGTTCACCCCCGCGGCACCTGCGGCTCACCGGCCCCCGGCAGGCTCCAGCGCAACGACTGAAGTTGGCTATACAACTTTCACCCGGGCCGCCGAGGAGACGACCATGACCACCGAGCTGTCGCCGTACTGGCTGCGCGACAACTGCCCCTGCGCCGAGTGCCGCGACCCGCGCAACGGGCAGAAGCTGTTCCAGATCACCGACCTGCCGGAGGACCTCGCGATCGCCGCGCAGGCCGAGCTGGAGGGGCACCTGGAGGTGCTCTGGTCGGACGGGCACCGCTCCCGCTACCCGGCGGGGTGGCTGGCGCAGGAGGCGGACGGCGACGGGCGGACGGAGGCGGACAAGCGGCTCTGGGAGGCCGCCGACTTCGCGGGCGGCGTCCCGCAGGCCCAGTGGTCGGCCTACCTGGCCGACCCGGCCGAGCAGGCGGCCGTACTGGCCGCCGTGCGCCGCGACGGCTTCGCCGTGCTGCGCGGGGTGCCGGTGCGCGAGCGGCAGGTGCTGGCGGTCGCGGAGACCTTCGGGTACGTGCGGGTCACCAACTACGGCGAGCTGTTCGACGTCCGGGTCGAGCCGGACCCGAACAACCTGGCGTTCACCAGCGCCGCGATCACCCCGCACACCGACAACCCGTACCGCGACCCGGTCCCCACCCTCCAGCTGCTGCACTGCCTGGAGAACTCGGCGACCGGCGGGGACTCCGGCCTGGTGGACGGCTTCCGGGCCGCGGCGCTGCTGCGCGCGGAGGCACCGGAGCACTTCGCGGTGCTGACCCGCACGCCCGTGCCGTTCGTCTTCCGCGACCGCGGCACCGAACTGCGCGCCGACCGCCCGCTGATCGAGGTGGACCCGCTGGGCCGGATCCGCGAGGTGCGGTTCAACAACCGCTCGATCGCCGCCCTGCGCGGCTCGGCGGCGGAGCTGGACGCGTTCTACGCCGCCTACCGCGCGTTCGCCGCGATCACCCTGCGCCCGGGGCTCCAACTGGAGTTCCGGCTGGACCCGGGCGACTGCCTGATCTTCGACAACGTCCGGCTGATGCACGCCCGGACGGCCTTCGCGCAGGACGGCCGCCGACACCTCCAGGGCTGCTACGCGGACCTGGACTCGCTCGCCTCCACCCTGGCCGTGCTGCAGCGCCGTTCGGCCGCGCTGGACGAGCTGGCCGCGCTGTTCGCGGGCGAGGGCGCCGGCGAGTACCTGGGCGAGGCGGTCACCATGGCCGAGCACATGCTGCAGGCCGGCGCGCTGGCCGAGGCGGCCGGGGCGGCTCCGCAGCTGGTCGCGGCGGCCCTGCTGCACGACGTCGGCCACTTCTTCGACGAGCACGGCCAAGGCTCCGCGCACGGACATGATCTGATGCAGGGTCAGGACAACCGGCACAGCCACACCGGCGCCGACCGGCTGGCCCGCTGGTTCGGCCCGGAGGTCACCGGGCCGGTCCGGCTGCACGTGGCGGCCAAGCGCTACCTGTGCGCGGTCGAACCGGACTACCGGGCGCGGCTGTCCGAGGCCTCCGAGTACACCCTCCGGGTGCAGGGCGGCCCGATGTCCGAGCGGGAGGCCGCCGACTTCGCCGCCCACCCGGGCGCCGAGGACGCGGTGGCGGTGCGCCGCTGGGACGAGCAGGCCAAGGAGGCGGGGGCGGCGACCCCGGGCTTCGCCCACTTCCGGCCGCTGCTGGCCTCGTTGATGCGCTGACGGCCGGACGGCGGGCGGGGCGGCCCGTACTCCGGGCCGCCCCGCCGCATGCCGTCAGTCGTCCCCGCGGGTCAGTCCACGTCCCGGGCGTGCCGCGAAAGCGCCGAGGTGGCCAGCGAGTTGTGCACGCTGAACGCCACCGTGCCGGGCAGGTAGCGGTCCTGGGACCACTCCACCGGCGTCCCGGTCGGGTCGGTCGTCCGGCGCCGCTCGCGCAGCAGCGGGCCGCCGCGCCGGCAGCCGAGCAGCCGGGCGTCGTCCCCGTTGGCGGCGACGATGTCGATCGTGTGGTCGGCGTCGGTGAACAGGATGCCGTGCTCGCGCAGGACTTCGGTGTGCGAGACGACGTCCGGCGGCAGCTCGGCGACGATCTCGCCGACCCGGGGCGGGTAGACGGTCCGCTCGACCATCACCGGCGTACCGGAGAGGGTGCGCAGCCGGACCATCACGTAGACCTCGTCGCCCGGTTCGAGGCGCAGCTGCTCGCGCTCGGCGGCGTCGGCCGGGCGGTGCACCATCGAGTCGAGTATGCCGCCGGGCTCCTCGCCCATCGAGTACGCCCAGCGGGTGAAGCTGAGCAGTTCGGAGAAGCTCTGCACCCGGGCCGTGCCGAGCACCACCCGGCGGGTGCCCCGGCGCGAGGTGACCAGGCCGTCCGAGCGCAGCACGGCGAGCGCCTGGCGGACCGTCCCGCGCGAGACGCCGTACTGCTCGGCGAGCGCGCCCTCCGCGGGCAGCCGCCCGGCCTCGCCGAACGCGCCGGTGGTGATCGCCTCCCGCAGGTCGGCGGCGACCTTGCGGTAGAGCGAACCCGTTCCGCGCTCGGTTCCCGAAGCGCCGGCCGACGCATCGGCCGAACGGGCCTCCGGGCGCCCCGACTCCACTGCCACGTCAGTCAATGTCCCTCCTGGGCGGTGTCCTGCGCAGCCCTTCCGGCGCCGGACAGCCCGACCATATCCCGCTGCGCAACCCGAAGCATCGCACCCGTCGAACACTCCGCCGGTGGCCTGATTCGACCGTTCCCGCAGCCGACCCCGGGACTGGGCCATCCGTTCACCTTCCCGTCACCGGGTTCCGGCGTACTTACCCACGTCAGCGAAGTTGGCTAGTCAACTCGGACGACGCGATCGGCCGCTCACCCCGGTCGGCCCGCCGCCCTTCGCGAGACGCAGGCCCGCGGAACCCCCCGCGAACGCCCCCTCGCAGTACGCCCCCTTAACAGGAGACTTCCCCGTGACCGTGCACCGCGCCCGTGCCGCCGCCTTCGCGGCCGTTCTGACCGCCGCCGCGCTCTCCCTCACCGCCTGCGGCTCCGCCGGGTCGAGCGCCAAGTCCGGCGACGCCGCCAAGGCGGGCGCCAAGGACGCCAAGGAGGCCACCTCCGCCGCCGACTTCGGCGGCATGGACGGCCTGGTCGCCGCCGCCAAGAAGGAGGGCAAGCTGCACGTCATCACGCTGCCCCGGGACTGGGCGAACTACGGCAAGATCATCGACTCGTTCAAGGCCAAGTACGGCATCGAGGTCGAGGAGGAGAACCCGGACGGCTCCAGCCAGGACGAGATCAACGCGATCAACTCCCGCAAGGGCCAGGACCGCGCCCCCGACGTGGTCGACCTGGGCAGCGCCTTCGCCCTCCAGGCGGTCAAGGACGGCATCCTCGCCCCCTACAAGGTGGCCACCTTCGACAAGGTGCCGGACACCATGAAGGACGCGAACGGCGCCGCCGTCAACGACTACGGCGGCTACGTCTCGATCGGCTGCGACGCCAAGAAGATCGCCAACTGCCCGAAGACCTTCGCCGACCTGCTCAAGCCCGAGTACAAGGGCCAGGTCGCCCTCAACGGCAACCCGACCAAGTCCGGCTCCGCCTTCGGCGGCGTCTACGCGGCCGCGCTCGCCAACGGCGGTTCGCTGGACAACATCCAGCCCGGCATCGACTTCTTCGGCAAGCTGAAGCAGTCCGGCAACTTCAACCCGGTCGAGTCCACCCCGGCCACCATCGAGAAGGGCGAGACCCCGATCTCGATCGACTGGTCCTACCTGAACGCCGGCTACACCGACGAGTTCAAGGGCAAGGGCATCGACTGGCAGGTCTCCATCCCGGTCGACGGCTCCTACGCCCAGTTCTACAACCAGGCCATCAACAAGTGGGCCCCGCACCCGGCGGCCGCCCGCCTGTGGCAGGAGTACCTGTTCAGTACCGAGGGCCAGAACCTCTTCCTCGGCGGCTACGCCACCCCGTCCACCTTCGAGGCCCTGAAGAAGGACGGCACCCTGGACACCGCCGCCGCGGCCAAGCTGCCGACCGTCGAGAAGCCGTTCACGACCTTCCCGACCGTGGACCAGATCAACGCGGCCAAGAAGGTCGTCACCGAGAACTGGACCAAGGCCATCGCGGGCTGACGCCCACCCGGCCGCGTACCACCCATCGGGCTGAGAAAAGGCACTCATGACCACGGCTCCCACCCCGGTGCCGACCACCCCCGCCGCCACCGAATCCGGTGGCGGCGCGGGGGCGTCCGCCACCGCCACCGCCACGACCACAACCCCCACCACCCCCCGGCGACGGCCGCTGGCCCGCCTCGGCGGCGCCTCCTGGCTCGCCGCCGTCCCGCTGCTGCTGTTCTTCCTGATCGGCTTCGGACTGCCCACCGTCGCCATCGTGATCGGCGCGTTCACCACGTCCAGCGACGCGGAGACCGGCGCCGGGCAGTTCACCTTCGACAACATGGTGGACTCGGTCCAGGGCGGCTACCTGACCGCCATGCTGAGCAGCCTCAAGCTCTCCGCGCTGACCGCGCTGCTCGCCACCCTCATCGGCCTGCCGCTCGCCCAGGCGGTCGTCACCTCCCGGCACGGCTGGCTGCGCCAGGCGGTGCTCACCGCCTCCGGCGTGCTCGCCAACTTCGGCGGCCTGCCGCTCGCCTTCGCGTTCGTCGCCACCCTCGGCAACGCCGGTGAGATCACCAAGCTGCTGCACCTCACCGACCACGGCTGGTCGCTGTACTCGTTCACCGGCCTGACCGTCGTCTACCTGTACTTCCTCATCCCGCTGATGGTGCTCACCATCACCCCGGCCCTGGACGGCCTGCGTACCCAGTGGCGCGAGGCCGCGCAGAACAACCGCGCCACCACCGTGCAGTACTGGCGCCACGTGGCCCTGCCGATCCTGCTGCCCTCGCTGCTCGGCGGCTTCGTGCTGCTCTTCGGCAGCGCCTTCGCCGCCTACGCGACCGCCGCCGCCATGGTCGGCGCGACCGTCCCGCTGGTCAGCCGCTCGATCGCGGACGCGCTGTCCGGCAACGTGCTGGTCGGCCAGGGCAACCTCGCCCTCGCCCTCAGCCTCAACATGATCATCGTGGCCGTCCTGGTGATGGCCGTGTACCTCCCCCTCCAGCGCCGGAGCGCCCGATGGCTCAGCTGACCACCCCCGCCCCCGCTCCCGCGAGGCGCCGGACCGTGCGCTGGTGGCGCGGCGCCGTACTGCTGCTCGCCGGCGTGTACTTCGTCGTCCCGCTCGCGGCCTCCTTCTGGTTCTCCGTCGACGACCCGCAGGGCATCTCCTTCGAGGCCTACACCGGGCTGCTCTCCGCCCCCGGCTTCCTGGACAGCCTCTGGCTGACCCTCGGGCTCGCCGTCGTCACCGTCCTGGTGCTGCTGGTCCTGCTCGTCCCGGCGCTGATCGCCGTCCGGCTCGGCTCGCCGAAGCTGCGCCCGGTCATCGACGTGCTCTGCACCCTGCCGCTGGTCGTCCCGCCGGTCGCGCTGACCGCCGGCCTGATCGGCGTGCTCCGCTGGGGCCCGGACTACCTGATGGACACGCCGTTCTTCCAGACCTTCGTGTTCATCCAGGACCCGGACTTCCCGCTGGTACTGGTCATCGCCTACGTGCTGATGGCGCTGCCGCTCGCCTACCGCGCCCTGGACGCCGGCCTGCGCTCGGTGGACGTGCGCACCCTGGTCGAGGCCGCCCGCAACTGCGGCGCGAGCTGGCCGCGCGCGGTGTTCACCGTCGTCCTGCCCAACCTGCGCGGGGCCCTGCTGAACGCCTCCTTCCTCACCCTGGCCCTGGTGCTCGGCGAGTTCACCGCCGCCTCGATCCTCGGCTTCCAGCCCTTCCCGGTCTGGATCTACTCGGTCGGCAACAGCCAGGCCCACATGTCGGTCGCGGTCTCGATCCTGAGCCTGCTGCTCACCTGGCTGCTGCTGCTCCTGCTGGCCACCGTCGGCCGCGAGCGCCGCCACAAGCCCGCCACCTCCTGAACCCCCGGAGTCACCCATCATGACCACGGCCACCGCCCCCGTCACCGGCGTCCCCCTCGCCCCCGGCAGCGCGACCGTCGAATTCCGCTCGCTGCGCCGCGCGTTCGGCGCCACCACCGCGCTGGACGGCCTCGACCTCACCGTCCACCCCGGTGAGCTGCTCGCCCTGCTCGGCCCCTCCGGCTGCGGCAAGACCACCGCGCTGCGCATCCTGGCCGGCTTCGAGCAGCACGACTCGGGCCAGGTCCTGGTCGACGGCCAGAACATCACCGCGATCCCCGCCCACAAGCGCGACGCGGGCATGGTGTTCCAGTCGTACAGCCTCTTCCCGCACCTGACCGCCGCCGACAACGTCGCCTTCGGCCTGCGGATGCGCGGCACCGGCAAGGCCGAGCGCCTCAAGCGGGCCCAGGAGCTGCTGGAGCTCGTCGGCCTGCCGCAGCACGCCGGCCGCTACCCGCACCAGATGTCCGGCGGCCAGCAGCAGCGCATCGCGCTCGCCCGCGCGCTCGCCCTGCAGCCGCGGGTGCTGCTGCTCGACGAGCCGCTGTCCGCGCTGGACGCCAAGGTGCGGCTGTCGCTGCGCGAGGAGATCCGCCGCCTCCAGCAGGAGCTGGGGATCACCACCCTGTTCGTCACCCACGACCAGGAGGAGGCGCTGTCGATGGCCGACCGGGTCGCCGTCCTGCGGGCCGGCCGCCTGGAGCAGTGCGCCACGCCGTCCGAGCTGTACGCCCGCCCGGCCACCGCGTTCGTCGCCGAGTTCGTCGGCACCATGAGCCGCATCCCCTGCGAGCGCTCCGGCGAGGGCGTCGAGGTCCTCGGCCGCCGCCACGCCGTGGACGGCACCCTGCCCGCCGACGGCGAGCTGCACGTGCTGGTCCGCCCGGAGAACGTCCAGCTGGCCCCCGACGAGCACGGGGTCGCCCTGGTCGTCTCCGCGTCCTTCCTGGGCGCCGTCACCCGCCTCACCGTCCGTCTGAACGACGGCACCGAGGTCAAGGCCGACCTGCCCACCGAGGCCGCCGCCGCACTGCCGATCGGCTCGCGCGCCGCGCTGACCCTGCCGGAGCGGCCGGTGCTGGTCGACCGTCGTACGGTCTGATCCGCCCTGTTGAACCGCTCCGAAGGTACCGCCATGCCTCACACCCCCCCACCCGCCGCCGTCCTCTTCGACATGGACGGCACCCTCGTCGACACCGAGCAGCTCTGGTGGCAGGCCGCCGCCGAGCTCGCCGACGAGCTGCACCACTCCCTCACCGACGCCGACGCGCCCGAGGTGCTCGGCCAGGCCATCGAGCACACCGCCGCCCACCTCCACCGGGTCAGCGGCACCTCGCTCACCGAGGCCGAACTCGCCACCCGCCTCGGCGACTCCTTCGCCGGCAAGGTGGCGGCCGAGACCGTCCCGCGCCCGGGCGCCCTCGCCCTGCTCGCCTCCCTCCGGGACGCCAAGGTGCCCACCGCCCTGGTCTCCGCCTCCCCCCGGCGGGTCGTCGACATGGTGCTGGGCTCCATCGGCCGCGACTGGTTCGCCGTCACCCTCGCCGCCGAGGACACCCCGCGCACCAAGCCCGCCCCGGACCCCTACCTGGCCGCCGCCTCCCTGCTCGGCCTCGACCCCGCCACCTGTGTGGCCGTCGAGGACACCCCGACCGGGGTCGCCTCCGCCACCGCCGCCGGCTGCGCCGTCCTGGCCGTCCCCTCCAGCGACGTCCCGATCCCGAACGGCTCCCGGGTCACCCTGCTGGACAGCCTGGAGCACGCGGACCTGGCCCTGCTCGGGAAGCTCACCGCCGCGCCCGGGGTTTGAGCCCCCATGCCTTACGTACTCCTCACCCTCGCGATCCTCAGCGAGGTCTGCGCCACCAGCTGCCTCAAACTGACCGAGGGCTTCAGCAGGTTCTGGCCGAGCGTGGGCGTGGCCATCGGCTACGTCCTCTCCTTCGCCCTGCTGGGCCGCGCCCTGAAGCACATCCCGGTGTCCGTCGCCTACGCCGTCTGGTCCGGCGCCGGGACGGCCGCCGTGGCCGGCATAGGCGTGGTCGCCTTCGGCGAGTCCCTGGGACGCCTCCAGTGGATCGGCATAGCCCTGGTGATCGCCGGCGTCGTCGTCCTCAACCTCAAGGGCGGCCACTGACCCACCGTACGGACCCCGTGTGCACGGCGCACGGGGTCCGTTCCGCTCCCCCGGCGGCGGCACGGCGGATCCCCCGTTTCCTGACGTGTCACCAGATAGGTGACGGGCGTCCGGCGTTGGGGAACCCCCGGCCTACCGCCGGTCACAGGACAGGCGTAGTGTCCGCACCGTGGACGAACGATCCCCGGGTGGCGATCGTCGTCCCACCCGTGAGCATGCTCGTCGCACCGCTGTGAAGAGGGACCGCGCCATGGACGAAATGACCCACCTGGGTCCTCGGCATCGTCCTGATCATCGGCACCGCCGGGTACGTCTACCTCGGCTCCCACTGACCCGGCGGCGCCGGCCGTCAGCCGGGCCGGTCGTCAGCCGGGCCGGTCGTCAGCCGCGCCGGCGGAGGGCGTAGACGGCGGTGAGGGCCACGGCGCGGTCGGGGTCACGGGAGAGCTCGGTGAGGGCGCGGGCGGCGGTGGGGCCCGGGATGTCCACCAGCGCCTGGGTCAGCCGGCGGCGGGCGGGCGGGTCCAGGGCGGCGGCGGCGAGGCGGTCGACGAGGGCGGCGGCGATCCGGTCCGCCGACGCGGGGTCGACCGCCAGGGCGCCCAGCGCGTCGGCCGCGTCGACGTCGTTCACCCCCTCGACGATCAGGTCGACGAGCGACGGGACCGCGTCGCCCGCTCCACGCGCGCCGAGCGTCAGCGCGGCATGGCGGCGGACCACCGGGTCGGGGTGGGCGAGGGCGTCCCGCAGCAGGGCGGTGGCGGCGGCGCCTGGCAGTTCGGCGAGGGAGCGGACGGCACGCTCGCGCACCTCGGCCGCGGGCGCGTCGAGGCCCTTCGCCACCAGCGCCGCCACCTCCTCCCCGGACCGCACCAGCGCCCAGCGGAGGGCGCCGGCGACGACCGGGTCCGGCTCCCCCAGCACGGCCTCGGCCAGCGCCTCCACCGGCACCGGGGCCTCCTCGGTCGCGGACAGCGCGGCGCGGTGGCGCGTCCCGGCGCTCGCCGACCCCAGGGCCTGGAGCAGCGCGACGGTCCGCAGGACGTCCTCCCAGCCCGCCGGTTCGGCGGCGCCGATCCGGCGCAGCCGCGTGAGCAGTTCGGTCTCCGCCGCGATGCGCTCCCGCGTCCCGCGGATGAGCTCGCCGACGAGTTCGGCGGGCGCGAAGCCGGGGTCGTCGAGCGCCCGCCCGACGTCGCGCAGCGACAGCCCCAGCGACCGCAGGCTCTCGATGTGGAAGATCCGCCGGACGTCCTCCTCGGCGTACTCCCGGTAGCCGCCCTCGGTGCGCCCCGTCGGCCGCACCAGGCCGAGCGACTCGTAGTGCCGGAGCATCCGGGCACTGACCCCGGACCGTCGCGCGACCTCACCGATCAGCACCGACTACCGTCCCTCCCCGCCCAGGGCCACCACGCGCTTCGCCTCCTCGATCGCGAACTCGAAGCCGGCCTCCGGGTCGCGCCACAGCCGTTCGGTGGCGAGCGCGTGCAGGCGCACCCCGGCGTCGGGGGCCGCCGCGGCGGCCTCCAGGGCCGGCCGCACCACCTCGCCGAGCGCGATCAGCGCCCGGCTGAGGCTCAGCTGCGTCTCGCGTTCGCCGCGACCGAGTTGTTTCGCCAACTCTACGGCCAACGCGGGCTTCTCCCGCTCGGGCGCGAGGACGACCGCCGTCCGCCAGGCGGTCCGGGCCACCTCGTCGTCGGCGTCGGCCAGCAGCGCCGGGGTGATCGCCGGCCAGGCCCGCCGGTCCCCGATCTTGGACAGCGTGTGCAGCGCCTGGCTCCGGGCCCGGGCCCGGTCCGAGCGGAGTTCGCCGACCAGCGCCGGGACCGTCGCCGACGGCGCGTGGCGGGTGAGCGCCCAGGTCAGCATCTCCCGCACGGAGAACTCGGGCTCGACCGCGCTCCGCTCGACGAGTCCGCCGACGAACCCCGGGTCCGGCGAAGTGCCGACCGCCAGCGCGGCCCGCAGCCGGACCGACGCGTCGGTGTGCGCCAGCGCCCGGAGCGCCCGCGTCGTGGTCGTTTCCTCCTGTGGCACGGTCATCGGGACCACCTCCTCGACCGCAGTCAAGGCCTTGTCACCGTGTCAAGGTCAAGCCGCGGCGTCGGCGGCCACCCGGAAACCGATGTTCCCGGCGGAGCTGTCCGGGGTGTTGGAACTGCGCGCCGCGACCCGGTAGCGGTTGCAGTAGGAGGCGTGGCACATGTGGGAGCCGCCGCGCATCACCCGCGCCGTGCCGTCCGGCGGGCCGAGCGGGTCCCGGCGCGGGCCGGTCCGGTGGAAGCCCGCGCTGAACCAGTCCGCGCACCACTCCCACACGTTGCCGACGGTGTTGTACAGCCCGAAGCCGTTCGGCCGGAAGGCGGTGACCGGGGCCGTCCCCCGGTGGCCGTCCGCCGCCGTGTTCAGGGTGGGGAAGACGCCCTGCCAGATGTTGCACGCGTACCGCCCGCCCGGGGTGAGCTCGTCGCCCCACGGGTAGCGCGCCTGCTCCAGCCCGCCCCGGGCGGCGTACTCCCACTCGGCCTCAGTGGGCAGCCGGGTGCCCGACCAGGCGCAGTACGCCTGCGCGTCGTTCCACGAGACGTGCACCACGGGGTGGTTCTGCCGGGTGGTGACCGAGGAGCCCGGGCCCTCGGGCGTCCGCCAGCTGGCCCCGGCGACCGCCCGCCACCACGGCACGGCGGCCACCTGCGGGGAGGCGGCGGCCAGCCGGTCCGGCAGGAAGCCCTCGAAGACGTAGGAGAAGCCGAAGGCCTCGGCCTCGGTGCGGTGGCCGGTGGCCTTGACGAAGGTCGCGAAGGCGGCGTTGGTCACCGTGGTCGGCGCGATCCGGAACGGGCTCAACTTGACGACGCGGACCGGCCCTTCACCGTCGGCCGGGTAGCCCTCCCGGTCGTCCGCGCCCATCAGGAACCGCCCGCCGGGCAGGCCGGTGAGCTGCCGCGCCACCCGCGAGCCGGCTCCGGTGGCGGTTCCGGGAGCGGTTCCGGCGGCGGCCCCGGCGGCGGCTCCGGGAGCGGCGAGCGTCACGGTGACGGGCGCGGCGGGCCCGTCACCGTCGCGGCCGGGGGTGCAGCAGGGCTTGGTGGTGGACACGGTGGGTCCTCGTTCGGTCGGGGTCCGGGGGCGGCGGCCGGCCGTCGCCCCCGGACCGTCGGGGAAGGGTGTCGGGGAAGGGCGGGGAGGGGTCAGGCGGCCCGGTCGGCGGCCAACTGCGCCGCCAGGCCCGGGACGCCGAGCGCCTGCTCCTCCTGCGGGGTGGCCTGGTAGAGCAGGTTGGTCAGCTGGTACGGGTCGGCCGACAGGTCGTAGTACTCGCGGAACTTCACCTCGCCGGTCCCGGACACGGTGCCGTTGGAGTCGGTGTGCAGCGCGTAGTACTCGGTGTACTGCTTGCCCTTGGCCACGTACGAGGACCAGGTGGGCGGGCCGCCGGCCGCCGTGCCCTGCTTCCACCACTCCACCAGCAGGTGGTCCCTGCTGTACGGGGTGAACAGCGAGTGGCCGTCCTGCGGGGTGTCCGGCGTGATGCCGGCGGCGTCCAGGATGGTCGGGGCGACGTCGATGTTGGCGACGATCCGGTTGTCGACCGTGCCCGCGCCGAGCCCGCCGGCCGGCCAGGAGAGGTAGAAGGGCACCTCGTGGGCCGGGGAGTAGGGCACGGACTTCTTCAGCCAGCCGTGGTCGGCCCAGGTGTAGCCGTTGTCGCCGAGGTAGATCACCAGGGTGTTGTCGAGCTGGCCGAGTGCCACCAGCTTGTCGTGGATCGCCTGCACGGCGTCGTCGACGGAGAGCAGGGTGCGCAGCTGGCGGGTGCGCAGCGCCTGGGCGTCGGCCAGGGTCGAGGTGGCGTTCTGGATGTAGCCGGGCTTGTCGCTGCGGTCGTCCTCAGGCACCGAGGGGCGCCCGTTCCACGGCGGGACGACGGTGTCCGCGTACTTGGGGGCGGGCACGTTGGGCTCGTGCGACGCGTACGGGGTGACGTAGGCGAACCAGGGCCGGGAGTCGGTGGCGGCCTTGTCGAGGAAGGCCAGGGTGCGGTTCTTGATGATGTTGGTGGTGTAGCCGGTGAGGGTCTGGACGGTGCCGTCGATGTTCCAGTTGGCGTTGTTGAAGGCGGGCTGGAGCAGCGCCCACTCCTCGAAGTGCGGCGGGTTGTCCGCCAGCGTCCAGGAGTTGAGGTACTTGCCGAACAGCCCGGTGCGGTAGCCGGCCTGCCTGAGGTAGCGCTGGACGGTGGTGTGCTGGTCGAGGCTGTACGAGGCGCCGTTGTTGCGCACGCCGTGGTTGTGGGCGTAGCGGCCGGAGAAGACCGAGGACCGCGAGGGCGCGCAGAGCGGCGTGGTGACGTGGCCGTTGGTGAAGCGGACGCCGTTGCCGGTGAGCCAGTTCACGATCTGCGGGGTGGCCCACTCGGTGTGCTTGGGCTGGTCGTCGGTGACGATCAGCAGGATGTTGGGCCGGGCGGCACCGGCCGCGGCGGCCGGGGTCCCGGCCGCCAGCTGGAGCGCCGCCGGGGCCGCGGCGGTGGCGGCCACGGCCGCGGCGCCGGCCAGGAAGCCCCGCCTCCCGACCCGGGGCGAACCGTTCGTTTCCGAATCGCCGATCTCGCTCATGAATTCCCTCCATGCTTTTTCGGTGATTCCGTCGGCGGCCGCGCGGAGGAATCCGCGAGCGGCACCGGAATCATTCACGGGGAAAGCGGGTTCCCGGTCCGCACGGCGTCCGCGCCCGTACCCCGGAAGCATTCACGGGCACGGCGACTCACCGGGGATCCGCGGTGAAGGAGCCGGGGCGCCTCAACGACCTGCACGAACAGTGCGGGTGCGAGTCACCCCGAGGAGGTCCGACGCGCTGCGGCCGGTCCCCGTCCACCCGTCCGGGGACCGCCGCCGGTTCACGCCGGATCGGGCGTACAGAGGGCGCTCGCGAGCCGTCCGAAATCGACGTGCCGGCGAGCAGCCAGGAACTCTCCAGCTGCCATGCGAGCGACTGTAGGAGTTCCCGGCGAACACTGGCAATACCCGGGCGCTTTTGTTTCCGCGCCATGTCGGATTTCCGGCCGCAGGTTTCCCCTCGTCAACAACCGGGCCCGCGCCTATCCTTCGGGCGTGATCACTTCAACCGAACCGATACGGCTCGTCGTCTTCGACTGCGACGGGGTCCTGGTGGACAGCGAGCGGATCGCGGCCCGCGTCCAGATCGCGCTCGGCGCCGAGCTCGGCTGGCCGCTGACCGAGGAGGAGGTGGTCGAGCGCTTCATCGGCCGCTCGATGGCCTCGATCGACGAGCAGATCGCCGCCCGGCTCGGCCGGGCGACCGCCGACCGGTGGTGGGCGGAGTTCGTCCGGCGCCACGAGGTTGAGGTGGACGCCGGGCTGGCACCCGTCGACGGTCTGCCCGAGGCGCTCGCCGCGATCACCCTGCCGACCTGCGTCGCGTCCAGCGGCTCGCACGAGAAGATGGCGCACACCCTGGGCCGCACCGGCCTGTTCGACCGCTTCGCCGGGCGCATCTTCAGCGCCACCGAGGTCGCCCGCGGCAAGCCCGAGCCCGACCTCTTCCTGTACGCGGCCCGGCGGATGGGCGTGCCGCCCTCCGCGTGCGCCGTCGTCGAGGACAGTGCGCCCGGCGTACAGGCCGCGCGCGCTGCCGGTATGCGCGCCTTCGGCTACGCCGACGGCCTGACCCCCGCCGCCCGCCTGGCCGGCCCGGGCACCGTGGTCTTCGACGACATGCGCGACCTCCCGGCCCTGTTGGCCGCCGGGTAGCCGGGTAGCCGGGTGGCCGGCAGGGGCTCGGGTGACCGGCGAGCGCGTGGGTTCCCGGGGCGCGGAACCCGCTCCGGAAGACGTCGAGGCGCAGCCGGTTCCCGCCCGCCCTCCCCTCCGGGGCGGGCGGGAACACGAGCCCACGGCCGGGCGCCCGCGCCCGGAGGCGGGCCGGGGCGGCGCGGGGCCGGCGGGAGGCCGGCGGGGGATCGCACGCCGACCGGGCGGGCGCGCCTCGCGTCGCGCCCGCCCGGTGCACCCGGCCGCCGGCTCAGCCCGCCAGCAGCGCGGGCAGCTCGGCGACGGACGCCAGCACGTGGGTCGCGCCGTCGGCCCGCAGGCGCTCCTCGCCGTGGGCGCCGGTGAGGACGCCGGCGACGACCGAGGCCCCGGCGCGCGAGCCGGTCAGCATGTCGTAGCCGGTGTCCCCGGCCACCGCGATCTGGCGGACCGCGTCGGTCCCGGTGCGCAGCAGCGCGGTGAGCGCGAGGTCCGGGTACGGGCGGCCGCGGCCGGCCTCGGCGGGGCAGAGGGTGAGGTCGGCGATCGACTCCCAGCCGAGGGCGGTGAGGATGCGGTCCTGGGTGGCCCGCGAGAAGCCGGTGGTGAGGACCACCTTGCGGCCCTGGCCGCGGAGTTCGGCGACGGCCTCGGCCGCGCCGGGCAGCGCCTCGCAGTGGCCGGCGTCGACGAGGTCGTGGTAGGCGGCCTCGAAGGCGGTGTTGGCGCGCTGGGCCTTCTCCTCCTCGCCGAACAGGTGGCGGAAGACGGAGATCTTGGACTCGCCCATGGTGGCGCGGACGTGCTCCAGCATCCGGGCGTGCTCGGGGCTGCCGGCCTCGACGCCGAGCGAGCCGGCGGCGGCCTGGAAGGCGCGCTCGACCAGGCCGTCGTCGGCCACGGTGGTGCCGGCCATGTCCAGGACGACCAGGCGGATGTCGTACGGCATGATGTTCAGTTCCTTCGACGGTCTTACGGGCTGACGGGCTGACGGATTTACAGGTTGGCGAGGTTCGCCGTGGTCTCGGCGATGGCGGGCGAGCAGGTCATGCCGCGGCCGCCGGGGCCGGTGACCAGCCAGACGCCGTCGCGCACGCGCTCGCGGTGGACGACCCGGGTGGTGTCGACGCACTGCGCGTACACGCCGGCCCAGCGGCGGCGGACCCGCGGCAGCGGGCGGCCGAGCAGGTCCTCCACCACGCCCACCAGGTGGTCGTACGGGTCCTCCACGACGTCGAAGCCGAAGGGCTGGTCGTACTCGTGGGTGTCGCCGATGGTGAGGCCGCCGTCCAGGCGCTGGACCATCAGCAGCTGCATCCTGTGCTCGGCGGCGACCGGCGGCTGCGGCTGGACCTCGCGCAGGCGGTCCAGGGCGGTGCCGGCGAAGGCCGGGTAGTAGCGGAAGGAGTCGCCGTCGGCGACCGAGGTGGTCAGCGGCTCGCCCAGCGGGTCGGTCTGCATCATCTGCAGCCGCACCTTGCGGACCGGCAGCTCGGGCGCCAGCTCGCGGACCAGGCCGCCCAGCCAGGCACCGGTGCACAGGACGACCAGGTCGCCGGTGTGGACGTCGCCGTGGTCGTCGCGGACGGCGTTCTCGCCGATGACGTCGCGGACCTCGCGGCCGGGCAGGAAGGTGTAGCGGCCGCTGGCGGCCAGCGCGGCGCGCAGCGCGGGCTGGGCGACGCGCGACTCGACGGCGGCGTCCCGCTCGCAGTGCAGGGCACCGAGCAGCGTGCCGCGCAGGGCCGGGTTGAGGGCCCGGGTCTGCTCCGGGTCGAGCAGCCGGTAGCCGCGGAGCTCGGCGTCGGGCAGGGTGAGCGCCTGTTCGGCGACCGCGAGCTCGGCCTCGGTGCGGATCGCGGTCAGCGACCCGTTGGCACGGAAGCCGATGCCGGGCACCTGCCCGCCGATCCGCTCCCACAGCTCGCGGGCCCGCACCGCGGTGTCCAGCTCCTCGCCCTGGGCCCGGCCGCTGACCCAGACCAGGCCGAAGTTGCGCACCGAGGCGCCGCGCGCCTCCGCCTCGCGCTCCAGGTGGACGACCTCGTGACCGCGCTCGACGGCCTGCCAGGCGTGCATGGTGCCGAGCACGCCTGCTCCTACGACGATGACTCTCATGCGGCCAGACTGGTGCCGCCAGATGTCCGAGGGGCGTCCGACCGGCGGCCCTCAGATGAACCGGCCGATAAGTTGTACAGACAACCTGGCGGCCGGTCCACCGCCCGGGCCGCGGCTCAGCGCCGCACGGCCGCCCGCAGGTAGTGCCGCCGGCCGAACTTCGGCTCGTCCACGGCCGTCAGCTCCTCCACCTGGAACCGGTACAGCGCCGCCGCCCCGCCCCCGGTCAGGAACTGCCGCCGGACCTCGTCGTCCTGCGCGAAGGCGGGGTAGCGCCCCTGGTAGGCGGCCAGCGCCGCCTCCGCCTGGTGCCCCCACGCCTCGCCGGCGCCGCCGGTCAGCTGCAGGCCGCGCAGCTGCTCGCCGAAGACCGGCGGCGGCAGGAACACCGTGGCCGCCGCCCGGGCCTCCTCGGCCAGGTGGTGGCTGTGCCGGGTGGCGCGCTCGCTGACGAAGTAGAGGACGAGGTCGTCGTCGTAGGCGAAGAAGGCGAGGTTGGCGTGCGGACCGTGCTCGTGGCCGGCGGTCGCGAGGGTGAGCACCATCGCCTCGGCCAGCAGCCCCTCGACGCCCTTGCCGAGCTCCTCGGCCGGCCAGTCCCCCTGGGTGATGTCGAGTCGGTACGGCATGGGCAGCACTTCCCTCCACTGGCACGCCCGGCGCGCACGGCGCCCTGGCACGACTGAGCCGGGCGGGTGCTCCCCTCGGGGGCGGCCGCGCCCGGCTCACATGCTCTCCCCGCCACCCCGGCCACACAAGGGTCGGGACGGCGTCCGGCCCGGCCGTCCCGGGCCGGGTCAGTCCTGCCGGGCGCCCACCGGTCGGCCGGCCCGCGCCGACACCGCCCGCGGACCCTCGCCGAGCAGCGGCCGCAGCGGACCGGTCCGCGCCCGCTCCACCAGCGGCCCCGCCGCGCCGGCCGCCAGCGCGAGCGGGACGGCCACCAGGACGCCGACCAGCGCGCCGACCAGGACGTCGTGCGGGTAGTGCACCCCGACCCAGACCCGGGAGGCCCCCATCAGCACGGCGGCCACCGCGGCGACGGCGCCGATCCGGCGGTCGGCGAACCAGAGCGCGGCGGCGGCCGCGAAGGCGATCACGGTGTGGTTGCTCGGGAAGGACCAGTCACCGGCGCCCGGACAGGTCTCCAGGGTGTCGCGCACCCGCAGCTGGGCGCACGGCCGGACCTCCTCCACCAGCCCCTTGATGCCGGAGTTCACCGCGTAGGCGACGAGCACGATCAGCGGTGAGGCCAGCACCCGGGCCATCACCGCCGGCCCGTCGCCGCGCGCCCGCCACCAGGCGGCCAGCATCAGCAGCGCGAACAGGCCGAGGCCGAGCAGCGTCCACGCCTCGACGAGCCGGTTGAACCAGTGCGGCGCGGCGTCCGCCCAGCCGACCACCCGGCGGTACAGGCCGCCGTCGATGCCGCTGCCGTCGGTCACGGCGAGCCGGGTGAGCCCGGTGAGCGCCGTCACCGGACGTCACCGCCGTGCCGCCGGACCCGCTGGACGCGGAACACTTCGAGAACAATCGGGAGCATGGAGACAACTACTACCAGAACAAGGGCGAATGACAGATAACGGTCAATATCCGTCACAAACGGACCGAATACGGACCCGACAAGCGCACCGAGCACACCGAACACATCCGTGACGGCGGGTGCCGAGGCGGCGAGCGACTGGACCATGGCCGGCGGACCTCCCGTACGTTGGTGGGCGGCACCGCAGAGCGCACCCGACTGTCTACAATCGCGTAGACGGTCTACATGACTGTAGACGATAACTGGAGGAACCCCCGCCATGTCCGACGTACCGTCCGCCCGCCGGCCCGCCGGGGAGCTGGAGGCCGAGGTGCTCGCCGCCCTCTGGGCCGCGGAGGGGCCGCTCACGCCGCAGGACATCCAGGGCGCCCTCGGCGACGGCCTGGCCCGGACCACCGTCGCGACGATCCTCGCCCGGCTGCACGACAAGGGGACGGTGCACCGCACCCGCTCCGGGCGCGGCTACGCCTACACCCCGGCCGTCGCCGACCCCGCCGGGCTGGCCGCCCGCCGGATGCACGCCGAGCTGGGCCGGGAGGCCGACCGCTCGACGGTGCTCGCCCGCTTCGTCTCCGACCTCTCCGCGGAGGACGAGCGGCTGCTGCGCGAACTGCTGGGCGACGAGGACGCCGCCCGGTGATCGTCGCGGTCTGGGCCCCGCTGCTGCTGCCCTTCCTCGCCGTGCTGCCCGCCCGCCGGCTCGCCGAGGCGCTGCCGCCGCGCGCCGCCGCCTGGACGCTGGCCGCCACGGCCGCCGTGCTGGCCGGCGGCACGCTCTGCTCGCTGGGCCTGCTCACCGCGGCCGGGCTGCTCCGGCTCCCCCCGGTCGCCGCCCTCGGCCACCTCTCGCCGCGCTGGCTCGCCGCCGGGACGCCGGGCACCCCGGTGGCGGCGGCCGGGCCGGCCGCGCTGGCGCTCGCCGTGCTCACGGCCTGCGCCGTACGCACCGCGCGCCGCCACCGCCGTGACCTGGGCGCCGCCCGCACCGCCGTCGAGGCGGCGACCGCCGACGCCCGCGCCGTCCGCGCGCCGCGGCCGTCCGTCCGCCCGTACGACCAGCATCCGGACACGCGCCCCCCGCGCGCACCCGTGCGCCGGGCGCGCACCCCGTGGGCCCAGCGCGCCAGACGACTGTTCACCACTCGGCCCGCCACCGAACTCGCCGTGCTGCCGGACGAGCACGCCGACGCCTTCGCCCTGCCGGGCCGCCTCCGCCGCCCCGGCCGACCCGTCGAACCGGGCCGGATCGTGGTCACCGCCGGCATGCTCCGCGCCCTGGACGCCCCCGAGCGCGCGGCGCTGCTCGCCCACGAGCGCGCCCACCTGACCGCCCGCCACCACCTCTTCCTGGCCCTCGCCGCCCACGCGGCCGTCGCCCATCCGGCACTGCGGGCCCTGCGCGCACCGCTCGGCTACCACCTCGAACGCTGGGCCGACGAGTCCGCGGCCGCCCGGGTCGGCGACCGCGCGGTGACCGCCCGCGCGGTGGGCCGGGCCGCCCTCGCCGCCCGCCGCTCCCCCTGGCCGGACCGCCCCCGGCACGCCCCGGCGGCCCACGGCGGACCGGTCCCCCGCCGGGTCGCCGCCCTGCTCCACCCGCGCCCCACCGGGACGGCCGCCGCCCGCCGGACCGCCGCCCTGGCCCTGGCCGCCTGCCTCGCCCTCACCGCCGCGACCAGCCTGGACGCCACCGCCGACCTCCACCACAGCGTCGAGGCCGCCCAGCGGCAACTCCCCAGCCACTAGGGCGGAGCGGCGCACCACCCCGCCCGCAATCGTTGGCATGATCACTCTCGTACCGTCTGGTATTCCGAGTTGGCAGACCCCATCCCCAGGAACCGGTGGCGCCCGTACTCTTTCGTCAGCGCGTCGGCCCCGGCGCGCCCTCGAACGGCGGCGAGGAGCGACACGAGTGCGGCAGCCAGGACGGCAGACCCGACGGCCGGAACGTCGAACTCCGCAGAGCGCGGCCGAACTGGCCAAGGTCCACGAACGCGCCCTCGCCGAGGCCGCCGCCCGCAGCGCCGGCCGGGACCCCTCCGCCCCCGACGACCCGCCGCCCTTCCTCCAGCCCCGCCCCGAGATCGGCGACTCCTGGGAGCGCCTGCGCCGCCTCGGCCTCGACCCGGACGCCGGTGCCGCCGCCGTCCACCTCGGCCCCGCCGAGATCGAGCACCGCCGCCGGGCCAGCGGCCTCGACCCGCTGCTCCCCATCCTCCGCGGCACCCTGGTCGAGCAGGCCGCCCAGCCCCCGCTGATCCTCGCGATCGCCGACGCCGACGGCCACATCCTCTGGCAGGAGGGCGAACGCGGCCTGCGCCGCAGCGCCGACCGGATCGGCTTCCTCACCGGCGCCCGCTGGGTGGAGGAGCGCGTCGGCACCAACGGCATAGCCGCCGCGCTGCGCGCCCAGCGCCCGATGCAGGTCCACTCCTCCGAGCACTACCTGCGCAGCCACCACTCCTGGACCTGCGTCGCCGCTCCCGTGCACGACCCCGGCACCGGCCGGCTGATCGGCGCGATCAACCTCAGCGGCCCGGCCCACTCCGTGCGCCCGTACCTGCTCCAGCTGACCGCCACCGCCGCCAAGCTGGCCGAGACCGAACTGCGCGCCCGCCGCCTGGAGTCCCTGCACCACCTGCGCACCCTGGCCGCCCCGATGCTGGCCCGGGTGAACGGGCCCGCCCTGGTCGTGGACGCGGCCGGCTGGACGGCGGCCGCGGCCGGACTGCCGCCGCCGGCCCGGCTGCGGCTGCCCGCCGAGGGCTGGGGCTCGACCGCCGTGCACTGGCTGCCCAGCCTGGGCGAGTGCGTGATCGAACCGCTCGCCGACGGCTGGCTGGTCCGGCCGGTCCGGCCGCAGGACGCCGTCCCGGCCGTCCCCGGCACGCCCGACGGCCCGGGCGCCGACACCGCCGGCGCCGGCGGCCCGCTCGCCGAACAGGCCGAGGGCGCCAGACTCGTGCTCGACCTGCGCCGCGCGGGCGGCCCCGAGCTGTCGGTGCGCGGCGCGGCCGGCAGCTGGTCGCATTCGCTCAGCCCGCGCCACGCCGAACTGCTGCTCCTGCTCGCCACCGAGCGCGACGGCCTCAGCGCCGCGCAACTGGCCGACGCCCTGTTCGGGGACCCGGCCCGGACGGTGACGGTGCGGGCCGAACTGTCCCGGCTGCGCCGCTACCTGGGCGGGCTGCTGGCCCACCGGCCGTACCGCTTCGCCGAATCGGTGCTGGTCACCGTGGCCGGCCCGGAGGACCCGTACGACCTGCTGCCGGCCTCCTCGGCGCCGGCGGTGCGCAGGCTCCGCGCGGGGCTGGTCGGCGGTGCGGTCCGGCTGCCCGGCACCCCGCCGTTACCGGGTCCGCGCAGCCCGGCCGACGGGTCGGCGCCGCCGCGCTCCCGGCCCGGCCGCCTCCCCCTGCCGCCCCCGTAGCGCGGGCCCGCCGTCCCCCGGCTCAGCGCCCGCCGGCCAGCAGTTCGGACAGTTGGGCGTCGGTCGGCCCGTGGGACCCCTCGGCCGTCTCCGAGACCAGCGCGTACGTCCGGTCCAGCCACTCCTGGACCTTGGGCTTGGAGGCCTCCAGCAGGGCGCTGCCGTGCGGCGACTCGAGCGCCAGGTGCAACGTCGAGCCGTGGCACGGGCAGTACGCCGGCCACAGCTTGACGTCGCCCTGGCCGCTCAACGAGCGGAGGCCGTCGCGCAGCAGTTCACGCGAGAACACCCAGTCGGCCTCGTCCGGCCGCCCCAGGTGGAACGTCAGCAGCACCTCGTACGGGCGCGCGGCGTCGAACCGGAACCGCGTACGGACCTCTCCGACCACCTCCTCGCCCAGCGAGATCCGCAGGGTCAGCACCTCCTCCACCGCCGCCGGAGCGGCGGTGGAGCCTGCCTCATCGCCGCCCGTGGGGGTAGCGGCGAGGGGGGCACTGGAGGGTGCTGGCAGCGGGTCGGGCGGCATGACGGTCTCTCCGGGACGGCGTGGGATGTCCACCAGCGTGCTTCACCGCGCGAGGGTCGGGCAAGGGTTGCAAGAGGGTTGCAATAATCCCCGCAGCCGCCCAGGGTCCCTTACCGGCCTTGTCAGACGGACCGTCAACTTCCGCTGGTCAAAGGGTTGTCCACGGATTGGATCAATTCCGTCCGAGCACTGGCCATCGCCCGGGTACCCGCTGCTACGCTCGTCCCCCTGCCGGCGCACGCCCGCGCGCGCGTCCGGTCGGACTCCGTACGCGCGCCCCCGCACCAACCGGGCCGGACCGCGCCCGAAGGACCCCCGGACGACGTTTCCGACCGGACCGGACCAGCCGGTACCGCATCGGACCGGATCGGACCGGATCCGACGGGATCGGGCCGGACACGCCGACCGCACCGGGCCGCCGACGGCCGTCCGCCCGGTCCTACGGCACCGGCACCGCCGTCGGCACGTGGGAGAATGCGACGACCGCAACGGCGACTTCAGGGGAGGGAGGGTCAGGTGACGCTGTCCGAGGACACCGGCCAGGACGCGCCGCACACGCACGACCGGTACCGCACGCGCCACGGCCGGCACGGCCGTCCCGGGCCGTTCGGCGGCCGCCTGCGGCTGCCCACCCTGCGGTTCTCCGGCGCCGCGATGGCGATGTCCACCGTCGTGGGCATCAGCATCGCCACCACCTTCCTGCTCAACGAGCAGCAGGGCGTGGGCCGCCGGGCCGGGGTCGCCCGGGTCGGCTCCAGCGGGCCGCCCACCCCGTCCACCTCTCCCGGCGCCGCCGCCACCGGGAGCGGCACGACCTCCGGCACCGGGACCGCGGCCGGCCCGGACACCGTCGGCCCGGACACCGCGACGGGCCGTCACCCGGCCGGCCCGGCCGCGTCCGGGACCCGCGCGCCCGACGCCGTGCCGGGGCAGCGCACCGCCGGCCCGTCCGCGCCGCGCAGCGGCGGCTCCCCCTCCACCGCGCCGCTCGCCGAGGGCCCGGCGCCCCGACACGGCGTCACCGGCGACCCCGCCCCGGACCGGCCCGGTACCACGGGCGCCGCCGGAGACCCGGAGACCCTGTCCGGCGGCCGGCCGGAGCACCCGCAGTCCGCCGACGAGCAGGCGGCCGCCGCCGACACCGGCGCACAGACCGCCCGCCGGCCCGCCGAGGACCCGTCGGCGCCCGGAGCCTCCGCCTCGCCGTCCCCCTCCGCGCCCGCTCCCTCGCCGACCACGCCGCGACCGTACGTCCCCGCCCCCAACGCCCCGGGCGTCCCCGCCCCGTCCCCGCGCGAGTGGACCGGCGGGACCCTCGGCACCGCGGACGACGGCGCGAAGGAGACCGCCCCGACCCAGCCGGCCCCGGACGAGGCCGAGGACCAGGCGCTCGGCGGCGCGGCCGTGGTCCAGTCCCTCGGCCGCGACGGCACCCGGCACATCCTCGCGCTGACCGTCACCGAACCGCTCACCGCGCTGCAGACCGAGTTCCGCCTCGCCCCCGGCACCGCCGTCCCCGGCGCCGGAACCGCCTGGACGGACCTCGCCGGCGCCGTGGTCACCACCCACCAGGAACGCGGTGCGGCGGTCTACCGCTTCAGCACCCCGCCCGGCACGGACGTCCGCCCCGGCCGCTACACCTTCACGGTGCGCGGCAGCCGTGCCGCCGGGCACGCCGCCCGCCCGGCGGCCGGCGCCCCGCCGCGGGCCGCGGGCCGGCGCGGGACGCCCGAGTCCTGGAACGCCGGCGCCTTCGGCATCACCCGGCCGCGTGCCGTCGCGGCCCTCGGCGGCTTCACCACGCCGGCCCCGCGCGGCGCCGTCCCCGTCGCGCCGATCGCCCCGACCGGCTGACCACCGGTCCGACAACCCGACAGGTCAGCGCGCCGTTCGGGCTCATCCGGCCGGGCTCGTTCGTTACTGTGGTCGCCAACCGGCACAGCCGCCCCACCGCCGGGGCCGGCGCCGCACCACCGCATTCCCAGGAGGAGTTCGTGTCCACGGTCCTGACCCAAGGCGGCAACGCCCCGCTGACCGCCGCGCGGGTGACCGTCGAGGTCACCGCGCCCAAGGCGCTGGACGTTTCGGGCCTGCTGCTGACGGACGCCGGAAAGGTCCGCTCGGACGACGACTTCGTCTTCTACAACGCCCCGAACGGCCCCGGCGTGACCCACCGCCCGGCCGCCGCCGGGACGCCGGACGCCATCATCGTCGACACCGCCGCCGTCCCGGCCGGGATCACGAAGATCGTGGTGACCGCGAGCCCCGACGAGACCGGCGCCACCTTCGCGGGCATCGAGCCGACCGCGACCGTCCGGGACGCCGCCACCGGGCAGGTGCTGGTCACCTTCACCCCGCCGCCGCTCGGCCGGGAGACCGCGCTGATCGTGGTCGAGGTCTACCAGCGCAACGGCGCCTGGAAGGTCCGCGCGGTCGGCCAGGGCTACGCCAACGGCCTGGCCGGCATCGCCACCGACTTCGGCGTCAGCGTCGACGACCAGCCGTCCGCCGCCCCGGCCGCCGCCGCGCCGGTCGCCCCGCCCGCCGCCGCACCGGTGCCCCCGGCCCCGGTCGACCCCCGGCTCGCCATGGCCTCCGCCCCGCCGATGCCGCAGAGCGCGCCCCCGATGCCCCCCGCTCCCCCGGCCGCGCCGGCCGCCGCCCCGTCCTTCACCAAGGTCACCCTGGACAAGGGCCGGGTCAGCCTCACCAAGGGCGGCTCGGTCTCCCTGGAGAAGAACGGCAAGCCGTTCCTGTCCGCCGTCCGGATGGGCCTCGGCTGGGAGCCCGCAGGCCGCGGCCGCAACATCGACCTCGACGCCTCCTGCCTCGCCTTCGACGCCCAGCGCGAGAAGCTGGACACCGCCTGGTTCATGAAGCTGGGCATCTTCAACGGCGCGATCGCCCACTCCGGCGACAACCTGACCGGCGAGGGCGGCGGCGACGACGAGTCGATCACCGTCCACCTCGACGGCCTGCCGGCAGAGGTCTGCGGCCTGGTCTTCGTGGTGAACTCCTTCTCCGGCCAGAAGTTCACCGAGGTCAAGAACGCCTACTGCCGCCTGGTGGACGCCGCCACCAACCAGGAGCTGGTCCGCTTCGACCTCACCCACTCCGAGTCGCGCACCGGCGTGGTGATGTGCAAGCTGGTCCGCCAGTACTCCGGCGAGTGGGTGATGACCGCGATCGGCGAGTACGTCGACGCCAAGACCGCCCGCGCCATGGTCAAGCCGGCCGCCTCGATGCTCTGACCCGTCCGCCGGCGCCCCCGACAACCACGGCGTTGTCGGGGGCGCCGGCGTCCGGTCACTCCTCGATCGCCCCGCCGACCTGCCGCAGGTGCTGCCGGAAGCTGTACGCCGGGTCGGCGGCGCGGCGCTCCAGGTAGGCGTCGAACGCGGTCTGCCGGCGCAGCGTGTCGCCCGAGCGGATCCGCTCCGCCTGCGCGCGCTCGGTGCGGGCGATGCCGGCCGCGGCCTCCAGCACCTCGTCCAGCCGGGCGCCGGGCACGAACAGCACCCCGTCGGCGTCCGCGAACACCACGTCCTCGACGCCCACCAGGTGCGGCCCGAAGCGGGCGCTGGCCAGCGCCTCCGCCTCCCGCCCGTCCAGCCGCAGCGGCCCGAGCGGCAGGCTGCCGTAGCTGAACACCGGCAGCCCGATCTCCACCAGCTCCGGGGTGTCCCGGTGCAGCCCCCACACCACCACCCCGGCGGCCCCGGCGGCCCGCGCCTCCAGCACCGCGAGGTCCCCGATGCACGCCTCGTCGAGCCGCCCGCCGTTGTCGATCACCACGACGTCCCCGGGCTCGGCCGCCCCGTACGCCTCCAGGAACACGTCCACGCTCCCGTAGTGCCGCACCGGCAGCACCCGCCCGGCGACCCGGCTCCCCGGGACCACCCCCATCACCCCGGCCGGCGCCGCCCGCACCTCCACCCCCACCCGCACGCAGGCGTCCGCCACCAACGGCGTCGACAACTCCGCGAACCGCTTCACCACCATGCCAACTCCCCTCGCCAAAAGCCCAGTTCACCAGCAAGACGATCCTACGGGCCCCGACGCCTCACACCATCGGGTGAAAGATCACCGTGCACGGCATAACTCCGCTCGACCCGGCACTAGCGTGACGCCCACCTGAAGGAGGGGCATCATGAGTGCTGTGGCGCATGAGAAACCGATCACGGACTCCCCGTCGCAGGCGGACATCCTGCTGGAGAGCTTCCTGAGCCTGCACTCCCCCGAAGGCTTCCGGGCCGAGCTCATCGAGGGAGAGATCAGCGTGGCACCACCGCCGGACGGCGATCACGAGGACTACATCGGCCTGCTCATCGACCAGATGAGCCGTCTTTCCAAGGTCCGCATGCAGGTGGCGGGCACCAAGGGACTCCGTCTGGTCAGTGGCGGTCTCTGCCCGAAGAACCACGTCATCCCCGACGCGACGTTCGCGCCGATGGAGCTCCGGCTGTTCCGCGGTGCCCCGTCCTGGATGGAGCCGGACGGCGTGACCATGGTGGCCGAGGTGACCTCCAGCAAACCCGACCAGGACCGGATCGCCAAGCGCCACTGCTACGCGCGCGCCGCCATCCCGCTGTACCTGCTCATCGACCGCGAGAAGTCCCAGGTCAGCCTCTTCTCCCGACCGAAGCGCGACGAGTACACCGAAGTGCACCTGGCCGCCTTCGGCGAGCCGCTCGCCCTCCCGGCCCCCTTCGACTTCGAACTCGACACCAAGGACTTCCTCTAGGAGTGCACGACGACGGCCCGCGGCCTCCGGAGGGAGGGCGCGGGCCGGTCGGTGCCTGGTGCGTCAGCCGCGGGTGGCCATGGCGCGCAGGAAGAAGGTGAGGTTGGCCGGGCGCTCGGCGAGGCGGCGCATGAAGTAGCCGTACCACTCCTGGCCGTACGGGAGGTACACCCGCATGGTGTTGCCCTCGCCGGCGAGGCGCAGCTGCTCCTCGGGGCGGATGCCGTAGAGCATCTGGTACTCGAAGGAGTCGCGGTCGCGGTTGTTCCACTGGGCCAGCTGACCGGCGATCTTGATCATGTTGGGGTCGTGCGAGGCGATCATCGGGTAGCCCTCGCCGGCCATCAGGACCTTGAGCGCGCGGACGTACGCGAGGTCGACCTCGTGCTTGCCCTGGAAGGCGACCGACTCGGGCTCCTTGTAGGCGCCCTTGCACAGGCGCACGCGCGAACCGGCGCCGGAGAACTCGCGGCAGTCGGCCTCGGTGCGGCGCAGGTAGGCCTGGAGGACGACGCCCAGCCAGGGGAAGTCCTCGCGCAGCTCGCGCGCGATGCCCAGGGTGGAGTCGGTGGTGGTGTGGTCCTCCATGTCGAGGGTCACCGTGGTGCCGGCGTCGGCCGCGGCCTCGCAGATGCGGCGGGCGTTCTCCAGCGCGATCTTCTCGCCGTCCACCGGGAGGAACTGGCCGACGGCCGAGAGCTTGACCGAGACCTCGGCGCCGGCGGCCAGGCCGGTCTCCTTGAGCGCCTTGAGCAGGTACTCGTAGGCCTCGGCGGTGCCCGCGGCCTGGGCGGCGTCGCGGGTGTCCTCGCCGAGGTGGTCCAGGGTGACCTTGCGGCCGGTGGCGACCAGGTCGTCGCAGGCGGTGACGGCGTCGTCGAGGGCCTCGCCGGCGACGAACCGCTCGACTATCGCGTGGGTCGGCGGGAACTTCTCGACGACGGTGCGGACCTGCGAGGACCGGGAGGCCGCGAGGAGGGCGGAACGGAGCATCGTGACTCCTGGAGCTGGTGCTTCTAAGGGTGGCAGAAAGGACGGGCGGCGGGCCGAGGGGGGTGGCCGGCCCGCCGCCCGTGGGACGCGTCCGGCTGCGGGACCGGGGCGTCAGGGACTGGGAGTCCGGGGCACTCAGCCCATGTGCGGGTAGCGGTAGTCCGTCGGCGGGACGAAGGTCTCCTTGACCGAGCGGGTCGAGGTCCACCGCGACAGGTTCTGCTTGGCGCCGGCCTTGTCGTTGGTGCCCGAGGCCCGGGCGCCGCCGAACGGCTGCTGGCCGACGACCGCGCCGGTCGGCTTGTCGTTGATGTAGAAGTTGCCGGCGGCGTTGCGCAGCTTGAGCATCGCGTGCTGCACGGCCTCGCGGTCCTGGGAGATGATCGCGCCGGTCAGGCCGTAGGCCGAGACCGCCTCCATCTGCGTCAGCATCTCCTCGTACTTCTCGTCCTCGTAGACGTACACGGCCAGGATCGGGCCGAAGTACTCGTCGCGGAAGTACTCGCTCGCCGGGTCCTCGCAGACCAGGACGGTCGGGCGGACGAAGTAGCCGACCGAGTCGTCGTAGGTGCCGCCGGCCAGGACCTCGACCTGCGGGTCGGCCTGGGCGCGGTCGATCGCGGCCTTGTTCTTGGCGAACGCGCGGTCGTCGATGACGGCCGACATGAAGTTCGACAGGTCGCTGACGTCGCCCATGGTGAGGCCGTCGACCTCGTCGCGGAACTCGTCCTTCAGCTCGGCCCAGATCGAGGCCGGGACGTAGGCGCGGGACAGGGCGGAGCACTTCTGGCCCTGGAACTCGAAGGCGCCGCGGGTCATGGCGGTCTTCAGCACGGCCTTGTCGGCGGACGGGTGGGCGACCAGGAAGTCCTTGCCGCCGGTCTCGCCGACGATCCGCGGGTAGGTGCGGTAGCCGGAGATGTTGTTGCCGACCTCGCGCCACAGGTGCTGGAAGGTGGCGGTGGAGCCGGTGAAGTGGATGCCGGCCAGGGCCGGGTGCTTCAGCGCGACGGCGGAGACGTCCAGGCCGTCACCGGTCACCATGTTGATGACGCCCTTGGGCAGGCCGGCCGCCTCCAGCAGCTGCATCAGCAGGTGCGCGGCGAACTGCTGGGTCGGCGAGGGCTTCCACAGCACCACGTTGCCCATCAGCGCCGGCGCGGTCGGCAGGTTGCCGGCGATGGCGGTGAAGTTGAACGGGGTGATCGCGTAGACGAAGCCCTCCAGCGGGCGGTGGTCGCTGCGGTTCCACACGCCGTCCGAGGAGATCGGCTGCTCGGCCATGATCTGGCGGGCGAAGTGCACGTTGAAGCGCAGGAAGTCGACCAGCTCGCAGGGGGTGTCGATCTCCGCCTGCTGCGCGGTCTTGGACTGGCCGAGCATGGTGGCGGCGGCCAGGGTCTCGCGCCAGGGGCCGGCCAGCAGGTCGGCGGCGCGCAGGAAGATCGCGGCGCGGGAGTCGAAGGAGAGCGCCTGCCAGGCCGGGGCCGCGGCCAGGGCAGCGTCGATCGCGTCCTGCGCGTCCGCCTGGGTGGCGTTGCGCAGGGTGCCGAGCCTCGCCGCGTGGTTGTGCGGCTGGACGACGTGGAACTCGGTGCCGCCGCCCATCCGGCGCTCACCGTTGATCGTCATGGTCAGCTGGACCGGCTCCTGGCCGCCCAGCTCCTTCAGCTTGGCCTCCAGACGGGCCCGTTCCGGGCTGCCCGGGGCGTAGCTGTGGACCGGCTCGTTCACCGGCGCGGGGACCTGGGTCACAGCGTCCATAGAGCGCACGCTCTCCTTCTACTTGCGGGGGGATGCCGGCGCGGGTCGCACGTCGGCCACATGACGAACGCTATTCCTGCACCGGGGCCCGCTTGATTGGCCGGACGGCTAAAATCATCCGGACGGCGTTGTCCGCCCGGATGAAGAATCGGCGCAACGCCCCGCCGGACGCCCCACCGCACTCCCCACCGGACGCCACGAGGAGCCCCGAGGAGGCCCGTATGACCACCCCCGGCCTCCCGCTCCGGCAGCTGCTGATGTCCCTGGGCGAGCCGCTCGTCGAACTCCAGGCCGCGCCGCAGGGGCTGGACGTCCCGGTCCGCGACGTCGCCATCCTCGACCCCGAGGACCCGCCGACCGCCGCCCCCGGCGAGCTCGTGCTCGCCATCGGCGCCCGCGGCCGGGCCGCGCTCCCGGCGCTGCGCGCCGCCGGACGGGCCGGGGCCGCCGCGGTGGCCGTCAAGCTGGACGCCCCCGGACAGGCCGACGCGCTGCGCGAGGCCGCCACCGAGGCGGGCGTGGCGCTGCTCTCGGTGCGCCGGGAGACCCGCTGGGAGCACCTCGACTCGCTGGCCCGCGCGATCATCGCCGGACCGGACGCCCCGGACACCCCCGGCACCGCCGAGCACAACGCGGGCGACCTGTTCTCGCTCGCCCAGACCGTCGCCGTCCTCACCAACGGCATCGTCTCGATCGAGGACACCTCCAGCCGGGTGCTCGCCTACTCCCGCTCCTCCGACTCCGACGAGGTCGACGACCTGCGCCGGCTCTCCATCCTCGGCTGGCAGGGCCCCGAGCCGTACCTCTCCAAGCTCCGCGAGTGGGGCGTCTTCCAGCACCTGCGCAGCTCGGACACCGCCATCGCGGTCGATCCGCACCCGGAGCTGGGCCTGCGCCGCCGGCTGGCGATCGGCATCCGGGCCGGGGCGCAGCCGCTCGGCACCATCTGGGTCCAGGAGGGCGCCCAGCCGCTCGCGCCGCTCGCCGAGCAGGCCCTGGTCGGCGCGGCCCGGGTCGCCGCGGCCCAGCTGGTGCGCCGGCGCCGGGAGCTGTCCGCGGACGTGCGGCTCACCCAGACCCTGCTCACCGGCCTGCTGGAGGGCTCCACCGGCCCGCAGTCGCTCGCCACCCACCTCGGTCTCGACCTGCGCCGCCCGGCCACCGTGCTGGCGTACAGCGCGGGCACCACCGAGCAGCTGACCCGGGCCGAGGTGACCGGCCTCATCTCGGTGCACACGGCGGCCCGGCACCGCGCCGCGCTGCTCGCGCCGATCGAGTCCCGGGTCTACGTGCTGCTGCCGGAGCTGCCCGCCAACCTGCCGATGGCCACCGTGCGCGGCTGGGCGCAGGAGGTGGTCGAGGCGGCCCACGACCACCTGGGCGTCCCGCTGCGCGCGGCGATCGGCTCGACGGTGGACGGCCTCGCGCTGGTGCCCGAGTCGCGCGCCCAGGCGGACCGGATCCTGGACGCGATGGGCCGCGGCGGGGTGGACCTGGAGGTCGCGGCGCTGATCGACGTCCAGGCGGAGGTGCTGGTCAGCGAGATCCTGGCACTGCTCCAGGAGCGCGGCGGCCTGCGCGACCCTCGGCTCACCGCGCTCGCCGCGTACGACCGGCGGCACGGCACCCGGCTCGCCGAGTCGGTGCTGGCCTGGCTGGACGCGCTCGGCGAGGTCCGGGTCGCGGCGGACGCCCTGCACATCCACCCGAACACCCTGCGCTACCGGGTGCGCCGGGCCGAGCAGCTGACCGGCATCGACCTGGCCCAGCCGCAGCAGCGGCTGCTCGCGATGCTCCAGCTGCGGCTGCCCGCCGACTCCTGAGCCGCGGGACGGGCTCCGGGCACGCGACAGGGGCCCGTTCCGGGGAACGGGCCCCTGTCACTCAGCCGCGCTCAGCTCACTGGCCGTAGCCCTGGCCGCGCTTGTGCTCGTTCAGGCGGTGCCACGGGCCGGTGATGGCCAGCTGGATGCCCGGGGTCTGGATGTTGGCGAACAGGGTCTTGCCGTCGTCCGAGAAGGTGACGCCGGTGAACTCGCTGAACTCGGGCTTCTCGGCGGTGCCGATGTTCAGGTCGTTGCGGGCGATCCCGTAGGTCAGGCCGTCCTCGGTGGCGCCGAACAGGTGCGAGACGCCCTCGCCGTCCTCGGCGATCACGATGCCGCCGTAGGGCGAGACGGTGATGTTGTCCGGGCCGTCGAAGTTGTCGTGGTCGCCCCAGACGTCGGTGTTGACGCCCAGCAGGACCTTCAGGGTGATGGTGCGGCGGGTCGGGTTGTAGAACCAGACCTGGCCGTCGTGCTGCTGCGGGCTCTCCGAGCGGGCGTAGCTGGAGACGAAGTAGAAGCCGCCGTCACCCCACCACATGCCCTCCAGCTTGCGGGCGCGGGTGACCTCGCCGTCCTTGAACTGCTTGCGGATGGAGACGGTGCGCGCGTCGCGGTCCTGGACCTTGACCCAGTCCACGCCGTAGGTGGTGCCGACCGTGGTGGCGCGGGACAGGTCGTCGATGAACTTGCCCTGGGCGTCGAAGACCTTGAAGGCCTCCAGCACACCGGCGTCGGCGGCCAGCTTGCGCAGCTTGTAGCGGCCGTGCTTGAAGCCGGCCTCCGGGGTCCAGCGGAACAGCAGGCCGTTCGGGTTGGAGGCGTCCTCGGTCAGGTAGACCTGGCCGCGCTTCGGGTCGACGACGACGGCCTCGTGGGCGAAGCGGCCGAACGCCTTCACCGGCTGCGGGTCGCGGTTGTAGTCGTCGTCGAACGGGTCGACCTCGAAGATGTAGCCGTGGTCCTTGGTGAAGCCGTTCTTGCCGGCCTTGTCCTCGGTCTCCTCGCCGGACAGCCAGGTGCCCCACGGGGTGACGCCGCCCGCGCAGTTGGTGGCGGTGCCGGCGATGCCGACCCACTGCTCGACCTTGCCGTTGGCCTTGGCGTGCACGATGGTGCAGCCGCCGGCCGCGCCCGGGTCGTAGACGTGGCCCTCGGTCAGCGGGACCGGGTTCGGCCAGTTGGCGCGGGCGCCGGACAGCTCGTGGTTGACGACCAGCAGGTTGCCGCCGCGCTCGTCCTCGAACGCCGAGGTGCCGTCGTGGTTGCTCGGGGTGAACTCGCCGGTGCGCAGCTTGCTGACGCCGGCGCGGTTCAGGACCTTGTACTTGAAGCCCTTCGGCAGGGCCAGCAGGCCCTCCGGGTCGGCGACCAGCGGGCCGTAGCCGACGGCGAGGCGCTCGGCCTCGGCGGCCGCGGCGACCGGGACCTCGCCACCGGCCGGGGCGGCGATCGCGCCCGGCGCGCTGGCCAGGGCCTCGGCGCTGCCGGCGATCAGAACGCCGGCCCCGACGATGGTGGAACGGTTGACGAAGTCCCGGCGGGACAGCGACATGGCAGTCACTCCTGAGGGGTGGGGCGCCGACCGGGGAGCCCCCGGTGCGTGGCGTGCGAGGTGTCGAGGATGGTCGTCGACGCCCAGCAGACTCGGCCCGCCCGGTGAACGCCCGGTGTCGCGGACACCTCGCCGAGGTGGTCATTTGCCGACCTTATGCGAACCCGTGACTCACCTTTTACCCCGTCACCACAGGTCACACCACAGGTCGGGCCGACGTCACCCGCCGTTCGGCCTCCAACGGACCGTCAGCTCCTCCGCGGGCCCGGGGATCACCGCCCGGCCCGGGCCGCCCGCCACTGCTCCCAGGCCGCCAGCCACAGCTGCTCGCCCATCCGCTGCTCCCCGCGCTCGGCGCGCTCGCCCCGCCGGACCTGCCGCCAGGCGCGCTGCGCCGGCACGCTCGCCACCTCGCTGGCGAACACCGCGTACCGGATCGACTCCTCCACCGCGGCGTCGCCCTCGGGCGTGCCCACCACCCAGTGCGTCACCTGGGAGAGCCGGCCGAGCTGTTCGACCATCGCGGCCACCGCCTCGGCCGCCTCCACCCGGCTCTCCGAGGCCAGCCGCATCTGCTGGCGCACCGCCGCCTCCCAGCGCAGCGCCCCGGCCTCCGCCCGCGCCCCCCGGAGCGGGCGGGGCGGGCGCCCGGAGCGCAGCCGCGCCTCCAGCGCGGCGGCCTCGCTGATGCCGTGCGCGATCACCGCCCGGTGCGCCTCCAGCCCGGTGACCGGGGAGAGTTCGCGCTGCTCCACCGGCAGGTTCCGGGCGCGGCGGACGGCCAGCTCGCGCAGCAGCGCGGTGCGGCCGCTCAGGTAGCGCTCGTGGTCCCCGATCCGCGCCAGCTCGACGCCGCCCGGCGGCACGCCGCGCCCGCAGACCGTGACGGTCAGCCCGTCCACCAGGAACCGGCCCGCCCAGACCGGCTCGGCCCCGCCGACCGGGCGGCAGCCGGGCAGCGCCGCACCGGACCACAGGCCGCGCCGGTCCTCGTGCACCTCGACGGCGCACGGTTCGCCGTCGACGGTGATCCACTCGCGCAGCGCCCGCACCCGGCCGGGCGTGTCCCCCTCGTCGACGCCGAGCTGCTCGTAGACCCGGTCGCGCTCGTCCTCGACCACGTCCTCCAGCTCGGGCAGCGGCTCGAAGCGGTCGGCGCCCGGCCGGTGGGTGCGCACCGTGACATAGGGGCCGTCCGGCGAGGTCCAGTCGCCGAAGCCGACCTCGATCCAGCCGGGCGCGGCCCACGCCCCGGTGCGCCCGGCCCGCTCCGCCTCCGGTCCGGCGCCTCCCGGTCCCCCGGCGCCCACCGCGGGGCCGGGGTCCGTCCCGTAGGCGACCAGCGCGCCGCCGGCCGGGCCCGGCGCGATGCCGTACACCGGGAAGTCGGCCGCGACGAGGGTGCGGCGGGCGAACTCCTCCTGGACGCCCAGGAACTCCTCCAGGTCGCCGATCGGACACCCGTCCGGGTGCCGGCCCGGGGACCCGGACGGGTGACCGTCCCGGTGTCCGTCCAGGGGTTCGCCCGGGCGGTGGTTCGGGCACTCCTCCGGGCGTCCGCCCGGACGGTCGCACGGGTCCACCGTCCCCGCACCGTCCCCGTACCGGCCGTCCCGGCCCCCTCCGCTCGCCCGCGTCATCCCGCGCCGCACCCCCTGTCCTCGCCGTCCTCACCGTGCTGTCGGCACCGTGCCGTCGACACCCGGGCAACGATACGTGGCCCGACCTGCCGGGTCATCAGGCCCTTTGCCCGCCGGGCGGATCGGCCGTGCCGCCGGACGGCCGCGTCCGGGGAGCCGCTGTCGGTCCCCGTCCCTACGCTGGCGGGCATGACAGCAACCACGCCCGTCCCGGCCCGGCTCAGCGTCGTCACCCTCGGTGTGAGCGACCTCGACCGCAGCGCCCGCTTCTACGAGGCGCTCGGCTGGCACCGCTCCGCCGCCTCCAGCCCGGACGTCGTCTGGTTCCGCACCGCCGATTCGGTGCTCGGTCTGTACCCGCACGAGGAGCTGGCCGCCGAGGCGGGCGTGCCGTCCGTCGGCGAACCGGCGTTCCGGGGCGTCACCCTCGCCGTGAACCTGGAGTCGCCGGCCCTGGTGGACAGCGCCCTGGAGACGGCGGTGGCGGCCGGCGCCGTCGTGGTCAGGCCGCCCGGGGCAACCGGCTGGGGCGGTTACTCCGGGTACTTCGAGGACCCGGACGGCCACCTCTGGGAGCTGGCCCACAACCCCTTCTTCGCCTTCGCCGAGGACGGCTCGCTCGACCTGCCCCGCTGACCCGGCCCACCGGCCCGCCCCACGGGCCCGGCCCGGTCACTCAGCCCTTGGAGCGCGCCTTGAACGCGGCCTTGCGGGCCTCCTTCGCCACCGCCCGGTCCGGGTGCAGCTCGCCGACCGCCTCCAGCACGTCCGCCGTGTACGGGTGCTCGACCCGCCACAGCTCGCCGAAGTAGCCGCCCGGCTCGTCGGTCACCGGCAGCTCGGCGACCAGGTCGCGCAGCTGGTCCGGATCGCCCCCGGTGTCCAGCAGCTGGGCCGCGAAGGCGTCCACGACCGTCCACAGCGCCATCGCCCGGTCCGGCGCGGGCACGTCCGCCACGCCGAGCGAGACCAGCCAGGCCCGCGCGCCGCCGCCCAGCTCCGGGTCGTCCAGCACCTCCCGGACGGCCGGCTCGGCGGGCGCGCCGAGCAGGGTCAGCGCCGAGTGGCAGAGCAGCCGCCGCATCGGGGCGTACGCGTCGATGCCGCGCGCCGCCGCGAGCAGCTCGCGCGCCGCCGCCACCGGCTCCCGGCCGGCCACCCAGACCTTCAGCTCCTCCTCGGGCAGCACATTGGCGGCCTCGCTGACCCCGCGGAGCAGCTCGGCGGCGTCGCCCCGGGCCAGGTCGCCGACCAGCGGCGCGTCGTAGCCGTCCTCCAGCAGCCACTGCCGGATCCCGTACTGGCCCAGCGGGGTCAGCCGGACCAGCCCGAACCGGGCGGACTCCGCCTCGTCCAGCTCGGCCGGCTCCGCCTGGGCGGCGGGCCGGCCCTCCCCCTCGTCCTCCTCGTCGAAGAGCTCCGGGTCGATCGGCCGGTACTCCAGCACGCCCAGCTCGGCGAGGTCGGCGAGCATCGGGTCCAGGGCGACCATCACATCGGTGATGTCGCCGAGCAGCTCGTCGCTCGGCTCCTCGCCCTCCGGGACCACCAGCAGCGCCGCCAGCACGCCCAGCGGAACCGTCTCATGGCCCGGCTCGGCGAAGGCGGTGGTCTCGTACAGCACCTGGAGGGCCTCGTCGAGCAGCTCGGCGGCCTCGTCCCGGGCCTCCTCGACCTCGTTCAGGCCGTCCTCGTCCTCCTCCGCCTGCTCCCCGTCCTCCGCCTCCAGCTCCTGGGAGTCCGCCTCCACCGCCAGCTCGCGGACGATCCCGGCGGCCGTCAGCCACAGCTCCAGGACGGTGTCGGCGTCACCCGCCTCGGCCGGCTCCAGGTCCGGGCCGGGGACCGCGACGTGCTCGCCGGCCGCCGTGGTGCCGATCTCGACCAGGTCCAGGTCACAGGCCAGCGACCAGGCGCGCATCGCCTCGACCACCGCCTCCTCCGGCGCGTCCCCCTCCGCGGGGGCCAGGCCCAGCAGCCGGGCGGCCGGGGCGCGGTCGGGGCCGGTGAGGTCGCCGAACTCGTCCACCGCGCGGTGCGGCGCCGCCCAGCGGGCCAGCGCCAGCGCCCAGCCGAACATCGGGACGGCCTTCGCCAGCCCGGCCAGCTCCGGTTCGGACGGCAGCGCGATCGGCGGCACCAGCACCGCCGCGTCGTCCAGGTCGTCGTCGTCCAGCCCGTGCGCGGCGAACGCCCCGTACAGATCCTGCAGCTCCAGGTCGGCGGGCAGCACCGCGCCCTCGCCCGGCGCACCCGCCGCCGGGGTGTCGGCGTTCCTACGACGTCGTGCGGCCATCGTTGCGCGTTCTCCCTACGCCGAGCGGTCAGCCGGGCCCCGCGGTGGAGATCACCTCCGCGTCACCGGTCCACCACCTCAGCGTATAGGCCGGGCACGCCCGATGCCCGGCCGCCAGGGGCGCGCGCCGCGACCGTGCGCCCACCCCTTATCCTTCGAAGTCGGTACCGCGCACAACCCCGCGCGCGCCGACGGGCAACGTAGCCCCCTTCTCAGCTCACCTGCCCCACCAGGGAGCCCGCACCGAGGCCACCACCACAGCGCCGCCAGGACGGGCGCGCCGGCACACCCCGCCGACCCGGGTGGTGCCCGGCCACAGGAGACCCCTGCCATGGCGGACCTCTCCCCCGCCGGCTCCGGCCTGCGCACCGCGCAGTTCGACGGACGCCGACTGTCGGAGGCCCTGCTTCCCCTGGAGCTCGCGCCCCGCGCCCAGCTCCAGCTCTCCGCGATCAGCCGCTGGAACGCGCTGCGCGGAGTGCGCGTCGGCCTCGTCGCCGCCGCCCTGCTCCTCATGCTGATCGGCGCCAACCTGGCCACGCCGATCTACTCGCTGCTCCAGCGGCAACTGCACCTGACCGCGCTGGACACCACGATCCTCTTCGCGATCTACGTGTTCGCGCTGGTCCCGGTGCTGGCCGTGGTCGGCCACTGGTCCGACCACCTGGGCCGACGCGCCCTGATCCTGCCCGCCGTCGCGCTGTCCGCCGTCGGCGACGTCGTCTTCGCGACCTCCGACAGCTTCTGGCAGCTCGCCGCCGGCCGCGCCGTCCAGGGCATCGCCGTCGGACTGTCGACGGGCGCCGCCGGAGCCGCCTTGGGCGACCTGATGCCGGACCACCCGGCCCGGGCTGCCAAGATCACCTTGGCCTGCTCGGCGGGCGGCGTCGCCCTCGGCCCGGTGATCGGCGCCCTGCTGGCCAACGGTTCCGACCCGCTGCTCAGCCCGTTCCTGCTGCACTCGATCGCCCTGCTCGCACTCTGCGTGCCGCTCGCCCTCGTCCACCCCCGCATGCCCGGCCGCAACCGCCCACCGGCCGCGCCGCCCCGCATCACCACCCCGGCCCACCTGCGCCCCCAGCGCCCCCGGCTGCCGCGCACCGGCCGCCGCGAGTTCCTGCTCGCCGCCACGGCCGGATTCATCTCCTACGCGGTCTTCGGCGTCTACCTCAGCCTGGCCCCGGCCTTCGCCGCCAAGCTGCTGCACACCGACTCCAAGCTGACCGGCGCCGTGGTCGCGGCCCTCCTGCTCGGCTCCTCCGCGATCGCCCAGCTCCTCGTCCCACCCACCGCCGACCGCCTGGTCATCGCCCTCGGCATGGCCGGCCTGGCCACCGGCCTGGGCCTGGTCGTCACCGCCCAGTACACCGGCACCCCCGCCCTCCTCTTCATCGGCAGCGTCCTCGGCGGCGCCTGCCAGGGCATCGCCTTCCGCTCCCTCTTCACCACCGCCGTCGCCGCGATGAACCCCGAACGGAGGGGCTCCGAGCTGAGCTCCCTCTGGATCATCATCTACCTCGGCTCCTCCCTCCCCATCGTCGCCGTGGGCGCCCTCGTCCAGATCTACGGCCTCCTCCCCGCCACCAGCGGCTTCACCCTCCTGGCCGCCCTCCTCTGCGCCACCCTGGCCCTAGCCGTAGCCAAGCGCCCCCGCACCACCTGACCACCACACAACCACCGCCGCCCCGGAACGCCGTCCGTTCCGGGGCGGCGCTGTCCCATCCCCAGGGCCTCCAGGCATCCGTCCTGATCTCGACATCAAACGGCTCCGGCAACCGAACCGCCTCACCGAACTTCCACTCGCCCAGCACCTCGCAGGTGGCGTCAGCTGCTGGTCGCGGACGGGTCGGCGATGCTGCCGGTGCTGATCGATACCGGCCCGGATGCCGAGTCCGGCCGAGGACTCTTCCTGGCCGATAAGCTCACCCGGCAGCGATGGGGCGTGATCCTCTGGCCGCGCGGCAAGATCGTGCACGCCACTCTCACCGTCTCCACCCGAGCAGGCCAAGCGCTTCAGGTGTCGGCCGCGTGCATCGGCACGCGGCCGACACCCGGTACCCCAAAGTCTCCGGGCCGTTGAGCAAGAAATGGCCCGCCCCGCCCAGAAAGAAGGCACCATGCAGCACCGAGTCCGCGCCGTCCTCCTCACCCCGAACGACACCATGCTGCTGATCAAGCGCATCCGCCCCGGCGTCGACCCGTACTGGGTGATCGTCGGTGGCAAGGTCGAGCCGACCGACGCAAGCCCCGAGGACGCCCTGTTGCGCGAGGTGCGTGAAGAGATCGCCGGTGAAGCGGAGATCGTCGGCCCGCTCCACACCATGGAGGGCGGCGGCGAGCGCCAGGACTTCTACCTCGCCACCATCGAGAAGTGGAGCTTCGAGGACCGCAGCGGTCCCGAGTTCAGCCAGGAAGGGCGGGGCGAGTACCTCCTGGAGGAGATCCCGCTGACCACCGGAGCCCTCGACGCGGTCAACCTCCTGCCGCAGGAGATCGCCACGGTCCTCCGCGCGGCCGTCGCGAGCGGGGACCTCACCGCCGCCAGGTAGTCACGAACAACTCACGCTGCGTCAAATGGCGTGGTACGTTCCGCGCTCAAGAACACCCCGGGGTCCGGCAACAGGAGCGCAGCTCTCCCATGCACATCCATCGCGTAGCGCCCACATGCGCAACTTCACCGTTCTTCCCAACTCCCTGTTGCAGTACCGGAAGTTGAGCTACACCGCCCGCGGTCTGCTCGCGGATCCGCTCTCCCGGCCTGACGGCTGGCGGGAGGACGGGCGGCACATGGCCGACACCGGTCCGCGGGGGCGTGGGGTCGTCCGCAAAGCCCTGAAGGAGCCGACCGACGCCGGGTACTACCGCGTCGAGAAGGTCCGGCTGCCCGACGGGACGCTCCGCAGCGAGGCGCACGTCTACGACACCCCGCAGCTCGCGGCGCTTGTCGAGATCGCTCCCCCGGTGGCGACCCAAGGGTGAGCGGTGCACAGGGCACCGCAGCCGAGGAGGAGAGCGGGATGCAGGAGCTCGTGCAGCGGGTCGTGGACGAGATGGTGGAGTCGGGCGAGGAGCTGGGCGTCCAGGTCGCGGTGTACCGCCACGGGGAGCTGGTGGTGGACGTGGCGGCGGGGGTCGCCGATCCGGGGAGTGGGCGGGCGGTCGGCCCGGACACTCCGTTCTACAGCGCCTCCACCGGGAAGGGGGTGACCGCGACGGTGGTGCACGTGCTGGCGGAGCGCGGGGTGATCGACTACGACCAGGCGATCGTGGAGCTGTGGCCCGAGTTCGGGGCGCACGGCAAGAACAAGGCGACCGTGCGCCACGCGCTGACGCACTCGCTCGGCGTCCCGGCGGTGCCGGCCGGGCTCACGGTGCGGGACTTGGCGGACTGGGACGGGATGTGTGCGCTCATCGCCGACGCCGAGCCCTGGTGGGAGCCCGGGACCAGGACCGGTTACCACGCGATGACCTGGGGCTTCGTGATGGGCGAGATCGTCCGCCGGGCCACCGGGAAGCCCATCTCTGAGGTGCTCGGGGAGGAGGTGGCGGAGCCGCTGGGCATCGCCGACGAACTGTTCCTCGCCGTCCCGGAGTCCGGGCTCGGGCGGCTCGCACGGCTTGAGGACGCGCCCGGTTCCGCCGAGATGATGGCGGCGATGCCCGCCGACCTGCCGCTGTTCAGGGCCACGCCGCCCGCCGTGACCCCGAGCGCCGCGTACGGCAACGACCCCGTGGTGCTCACCTCGGAGATCCCCTCGGGCGGCACGATGTCCGCCCGCGCGGTGGCCAGGATGTACGCCGCGCTGCTCGGCGAGGTGGACGGCGTCCGGCTGGTGCCGGAGGAGCGGCTGCGCGAGATCACGGCCCTGGCCACGGCCGAGGTCGACCAGCTGATCGGGTTCCCGGTGCCGCGCGCGCTGGGCTACAACCTCGGCCGGCCCGGGGCCGACCCGCAGCAGACGCTCAGCACCTTCGGCATGCCCGGCATGGGCGGCAGCGCGGCGTACGCCGACACCGCGACCGGGATCGCCTTCGCGCTGACCAGGAACCGGTTCTTCCCCGGCCCCTCCACCGCCGTCGACCGGATCGGCGGGCTGGTCGCGAAGGCCACGGGTAGCTGAAACACGCGTGGCCCCTTCCCCCGGAAGAGGGGAAGGGGCCACCCGGGAACGGCAGGCCTCAGACGTTGAAGCCGAGGGCGCGGAGCTGCTCGCGGCCGTCGTCGGTGATCTTGTCGGGGCCCCACGGCGGCATCCAGACCCAGTTGATGCGCAGGTCCTGGACGAGGCCGTCGGTGGCGGTCTTGGCCTGGTCCTCGATGACGTCGGTCAGCGGGCAGGCCGCCGAGGTGAGGGTCATGTCGATGGTGGCCACGTCGGACTCGTCGATGTGGACGCCGTAGATCAGGCCGAGGTTGACGACGTCGATGCCCAGTTCGGGGTCGACGACGTCCATCAGGGCCTCGGTCAGGTCCTCGACGGAGACGGTGCCGGCGCTGGTGCCGACCGGGCCGGACGCGGTCTCCTCCGCAGGGGAGGTGGTTTCGTCGCTCATGGTGGTTGTCCTCCTCTGCGGGGTCAGTCGGTGACGGTGGGGTGCTCGGCGAGGGCCTTGGCGGTGGCGTCCTTCCAGGCCATCCAGCTGAGCAGGGCGCACTTGACCCGGGCCGGGTACTTGGAGACGCCGGCGAACGCGACGGCGTCCTCCAGCACCTCCTCGTCGCCCTCGGCCTGGCCCTTGCTCTGCATCAGCTCCAGGAAGGCCTCCTGGACCGCCTGCGCCTCGCCCACGGTCTTGCCGACCACCAGGTCGTTCAGCACCGAGGCGCTGGCCTGGCTGATCGAACAGCCCTGGGACTCGTACGAGACGTCGGCGACGGTGCCGCCGTCGAGCCTCACCCGCAGGGTGATCTCGTCGCCGCACGTCGGGTTGACGTGGTGCACCTCGGCGTCACCGTCGCGCAGCCCCTTGCCGTGCGGGTTGCGGTAGTGGTCCAGGATGATGTCCTGGTACATCGAGTCGAGCTTCATGGTCGCGTGCCCCGTCCTCAGCCGAAGAAGTTCCGGACGTGGTGCAGACCGTCGATCAGCGCGTCGACCTCGCCCGGCGTCGAGTACAGGTAGAACGACGCCCGCGTGGTCGCCGGAATTCCGTACCGCAGGCAGACCGGCCGCGCGCAGTGGTGGCCGACGCGCACCGCGATGCCCTGCTCGTCGAGCACCTGGCCCACGTCGTGCGGGTGGATGTCGCCGAGCGTGAACGAGATCGCCGCGCCGCGGTCGACGGCCGTGCGCGGGCCGATGATCCGCAGGTCCGGGACCTCCAGCAGCCGCTCGACCGCGTACGCGGTGATGGCGTGCTCATGGGCGGCGATCCGCTCCATGCCGATGCCGGACAGGTAGTCGATGGCCGCGCCCAGCCCGACCGCCTGGGCGATCGGCGGGGTTCCGGCCTCGAACTTGTGCGGCGCCGGGGCGTAGGTGGACGAGCCCATGGTGACGGTCTCGATCATCTCGCCGCCGCCGAGGAACGGCGGGAGGTCCTCCAGCAGCTCCTGGCGGCCCCAGAGCACGCCGATGCCGGTCGGGGCCAGCATCTTGTGACCGGTGAAGGCGACGAAGTCGGCCTCCAGCGCCTGCACGTCCAGCACCATGTGCGGCGCGGCCTGCGAGGCGTCGATCACGACCAGCGCGCCGACGTCCTGCGCCTTGCGCACGATGGCCTCGACCGGGTTGACCGTGCCGAGCAGGTTGGAGACCAGGGTGAAGGAGACCACCTTGGTCTTCTCGGTGATCAGCTCGTCGATGTTGGACAGGTCGAGCCGGCCCTCGTCGGTCAGCCCGAACCACTTCAGCTTCGCGCCGGTGCGCTGCGAGAGCAGCTGCCACGGGACGATGTTGGAGTGGTGCTCCATCTCCGTGATGACGATCTCGGAGTCGGCGTCCACCCGGTAGGGCTCGTCGGCCCAGCCGAGCATGTTGGCGACCAGGTTGAGCGACTCGGAGGCGTTCTTGGTGAAGATCACCTCGTCGCGGCTCGGCGCGTTGACGAACGCCGCGACCTTGTCACGGGCGCCCTCGTACAGCGCGGTGGCCTCCTCGGCGAGCACGTGCACGCCGCGGTGGACGTTGGCGTTGTGCCGCTCGTAGTAGGCGTTCAGCGCGTCGAGCACCTGGCGGGGCTTCTGCGAGGTGGCCGCGTTGTCCAGGTAGACGAGCTGCTTGTCGTCGTGCAGCAGACGCTGCAGGACCGGGAAGTCCTTGCGGATCGCGTCGGTGTCCAGCAGGCCCGGCAGGACCGCCGACCCGTGCGACTCGTGGGTATGGGTCACTCGGACGCGCCACCCTTCACGTAGGCCTCGTAGCCCTCTTCCTCCAGCTTGTCGGCCAGCTCGGCGCCGCCGGACTCGACGATGCGGCCGCCCGCGAAGACGTGGACCTGGTCGGGCTTGATGTACCGCAGGATGCGGGTGTAGTGGGTGACCAGCAGGGTGCCCACCTCACCGGTCGAGCGCACCCGGTTGATGCCCTCGGAGACGATCCGCAGCGCGTCGACGTCCAGGCCGGAGTCGGTCTCGTCGAGGATCGCGATCCTCGGCTTGAGCAGCTCCAGCTGGAGGATCTCGTGGCGCTTCTTCTCGCCGCCGGAGAAGCCCTCGTTGACGTTGCGCTCGGCGAAGGCCGGGTCCATCTGGAGGGCGGCCATCGCCTCCTTGACCTCCTTCACCCAGGTGCGCAGCTTGGGGGCCTCGCCGCGCACCGCGGTGGCGGCGGTGCGCAGGAAGTTGGAGACCGAGACGCCGGGGACCTCGACCGGGTACTGCATGGCCAGGAAGACGCCGGCCCGGGCGCGCTCGTCGACGGACATCTCCAGGACGTCCTCGCCGTCCAGCAGGACGGAGCCGCCGGTGACGGTGTACTTGGGGTGGCCGGCCAGCGAGTAGGCAAGGGTGGACTTGCCGGAGCCGTTCGGACCCATGATGGCGTGGGTCTCGCCCTGCTTCACGGTCAGGTCGACGCCCTTCAGGATCTCCCGGGGGCCGTTCTCGGCCTCGACGGAGACGTGCAGGTCGCGGATTTCAAGGGTAGCCATGTGTACTCAGGACTCCTGGTTGACGGAGACGAGCACATCGTCCCCTTCGATCTTTACGGGGTAGACAGCGACCGGCTTGGTGGCGGGCAGGCCGGAGGGCTTTCCGGAACGCAGGTCGAAGCTGGAGCCGTGCAGCCAGCACTCGATCATGCAGTCCTCGACCTCGCCCTCGGAGAGTGAGACGTTCGCGTGCGAGCAGATGTCGTTGATCGCGAACACCCCCTCGTCGGTGCGGACGACGGCGACCGGGACGCCGTTGAGGTCCACGCGCTTGGGCACGTCCTCAGCCAGTTCGCTCAGCGCACAGGCGCGCAGGAAGCTCATCGGGGTCAGACCGCCGATTCCAGCTCGGCCTCGATCTTCGCCATGAGGTGGTCCTGGATCTCGGCGACGCCGATCTGCTGGACCAGCTCGGCGAAGAAGCCGCGCACCACCAGGCGGCGGGCCTCGTCGGCCGGGATGCCGCGGGCCTGCAGGTAGAACAGCTGCTCGTCGTCGAAGCGGCCGGTGGCGGAGGCGTGGCCGGCGCCGACGATCTCGCCGGTCTCGATCTCCAGGTTCGGCACGGAGTCGACCCGGGCGCCGTCGGTGAGCACCAGGTTGCGGTTGTGCTCGTAGGTGTCGGTGCCCTCGGCGGCGGCCCGGATCAGCACGTCGCCGATCCACACCGCGTGCGCGTCCTGGCCCTGCAGCGCGCCCTTGTAGACGACGTTGGAGCGGCAGTGGGGGGTGTCGTGGTCGATGACCAGCCGGTGCTCCAGGTGCTGGCCGGCGTCGGCGAAGTAGAGGCCGAACAGCTCGGCCTCGCCACCGGGGGCCGCGTAGGTGACCCGCGGGTGCAGGCGGACCACGTCGCCGCCGAAGGTGACGACGACGGACTTCAGCGAGGCGTCGCGGCCGATCAGCGCGGTCTGCTGGGCGGCGTGCACCGCGTCGCGGTCCCAGTCCTGGACCGAGACGAAGGTGAGCTTGGCACCGTCGCCGAGCAGCAGCTCGACGTTGGCGGCCCGGGTGCCGGTGCCGGTGTGGCCCAGCACCACGACGGCCTCGGCGAACGGCTTGACGTCGATGACCACGTGGGCGAAGCGGGTGCCGCCCTCGCCGTGCACGTCGATCCGCACCGGCTCGGTGAGCACCGTCTCCTTGGGGACGGTGACCACGAGCGCCTGCTCGAAGGCGCTGAACGCCTGCGCGGCGACCCGGTCGACCGGCTTGCCGGCCTTGCCGAGGCGGGCGTCGTCCCGGCCGACGGTCTCGGCGGTGACGCCGTCGGGCAGGCTCAGCTCGACCTTGTCCTCGCCCTTCGCCGCCGCGGCCGCGGTGCCGTCGTGCAGGCCGCCGAGGCGGTGCAGCGGGGTGAAGCGCCAATCCTCCTCGCGGCCGGTGGGCACCGGGAAGTCCGCGACGTCGTAGGACGGCTCGACCGCGACGCGGGCGTCGATCGGCTGCCGGACGCTCTCCCGGCCGGTGCCGGGGCCGGCCAGCTGGGCGCCGGCGCCGGCGGTGCCGACCTCGATCGAACCGGCGGTGGTGGAGCCGGTGTTGTTCGCAGCGACGTTCAAAGGCGTGTCAGCCATGGCTGTTCGTTGTGCTCTCTTCCTGAAAATGCGTGTCGATGGGTGACGGGCGGGTCGGCGGCTCAGCCGACGGAGCCCTCCATCTGCAGCTCGATCAGCCGGTTCAGCTCCAGCGCGTACTCCATCGGCAGTTCGCGCGCGATCGGCTCGACGAAGCCGCGGACGATCATCGCCATGGCCTCGAACTCGGTCATGCCGCGGCTCATCAGGTAGAAGAGCTGGTCCTCGCTGACCTTGGAGACGGTGGCCTCGTGGCCCATGGACACGTCGTCCTCGCGGACGTCCACGTACGGGTAGGTGTCCGAGCGCGAGATCGTGTCGACCAGCAGCGCGTCGCAGAGCACGTTGGACTTGGCGCCCTTGGAGCCCTCGCCGATCTCGATCAGACCGCGGTAGGAGGTGCGGCCACCGCCCCGGGCCACCGACTTGGAGACGATGTTGGAGGAGGTGTTCGGCGCCATGTGGACCATCTTGGCGCCGGCGTCCTGGTGCTGGCCCTCGCCGGCGAAGGCGATGGACAGGGTCTCGCCCTTGGCGTGCTCGCCCATCAGGTAGACGGCCGGGTACTTCATGGTGACCTTGGAGCCGATGTTGCCGTCGATCCACTCCATGGTCGCGCCCTCGTACGCCACGGCGCGCTTGGTGACCAGGTTGTAGACGTTGTTCGACCAGTTCTGGATGGTCGTGTAGCGGCAGCGGCCGCCCTTCTTGACGATGATCTCCACGACCGCCGAGTGCAGCGAGTCGGAGGAGTAGATCGGCGCGGTGCAGCCCTCGACGTAGTGGACGTAGGCGTCCTCGTCGACGATGATCAGCGTCCGCTCGAACTGGCCCATGTTCTCGGTGTTGATCCGGAAGTAGGCCTGCAGCGGGATGTCGACGCGCACGCCCTTCGGCACGTAGATGAAGGAGCCGCCGGACCAGACCGCCGTGTTCAGCGCGGCGAACTTGTTGTCGCCGGCCGGGATGACGGTGCCGAAGTACTCCTTGAACAGCTCCGGGTGCTCGCGCAGCGCGGTGTCGGTGTCCAGGAAGATGACGCCCTGCTCCTCCAGGTCCTCGCGGATCTGGTGGTAGACGACCTCTGACTCGTACTGGGCGGCGACGCCGGCGACCAGGCGCTGCTTCTCCGCCTCCGGGATGCCGAGCTTGTCGTACGTCGCCTTGATGTCCGCCGGCAGGTCCTCCCAGGACTCGGCCTGCTTCTCGGTGGAGCGGACGAAGTACTTGATGTTGTCGAAGTCGATGCCGGACAGGTCGGAGCCCCAGGTCGGCATGGGCTTCTTACCGAACAGCTTGAGGCCCTTGAGACGCAGGTTCAGCATCCACTCGGACTCGTTCTTCTTGGCGGAGATGTCGCGGACGACGTCCTCGTTCAGTCCGCGCTTGGCGGCGGCGCCGGCCACGTCCGGGTCGGCCCAGCCGTACTCGTACGTGCCGAGGCCTTCGAGCTCGGGGTGCGAAACGGTGTCAGTCATGCGGCTTCCTAACGCGCGGACGCTGAATCTTCGGTGGACGTACCGGCAGTCGGCGCGGCATCGGTGTCCCGGCCCGCGGCGGTGTGCCGGGCGGGCGACGATGCGGCACCGGGTGCCGGCACATAGGTGGTGCAGACCCCGTCGCCGTGGGCGATCGTGGCCAGCCGTTGCACGTGGGTGCCCAGCAGCTGGGAGAAGACCTCGGTCTCCGCCTCGCACAGCTGCGGGAACTGCTCGGCGATGTGCGCGACCGGGCAGTGGTGCTGGCAGAGCTGGGCGCCCGCCGGGGCCTTCGCCGCGGCCGACGGGACCCGCCGCACCGTGGCAGCGTACCCGTCGGCACTCAGTGCCTGTGCGAGTGCCTCGGTGCGCTCCCCCGCCCCGGCGGAGCGCAGCGCCTCCAGGTACCTCTCCGCCTGGCGGCCGAAGCGCGCCCGGGCGAAGGCGGCGACCGCCTCCTCGCCGGCCTTGCCGCCGCCGACCGACTCGGAGATCCAGCGCAGGGCGTCGGCCGCGAGCTGGTCGTACTCCTGGTAGAAGGCGTCACGGCCGCCGTCGGTGAGGGCGAAGACCTTGGCCGGGCGGCCCCGGCCGCGGCTGCCGTACACCCGCTGCTCGCGGGACTCGACCAGGCCGGCGGCGGCCAGTCCGTCCAGGTGACGGCGGACGGCCGCGGCGGTGAGGCCGAGGCGGCTCGCCAGGTCGGCGGCGGAGGACGGGCCGTGGTCCAGGATGGAGCGGGCGACCCGGTCGCGGGTGGCGCGGTGGCCGTCCAGCAGCACCTCGGCCGCCGTCGCGGGCACGGCGCAGCCGGGGGCCGACTCGGCCTCCTGCTCCGCTGGGTGCTCGCGCATGTTTTTCACAACACCAGTGTTGCGTAATTCCTTCCGACAGGACAAGCCGTGATGCAGGACTCACTCGTGGCATCTGTCACGCAGGTAAGCCTTACCTGACCTGCGGATTAAATGATCAAGCCCAGTGTGCAAACGGCCTGTTGGGGCCTCTTAGACTCACCCGTATGCAACCCGAACCCGCGGTCCAGATCACCGGGCTGGTCAAGCGCTACGGCGAGAAGACCGCGGTGGACGGTCTCGACCTCAGCATCGCGCGCGGCGCCGTCACCGCCGTTCTCGGCCCCAACGGCGCCGGCAAGACCACCACCATCGAGACCTGCGAGGGCTACCGCCGCCCCGACGCCGGCACCGTCCGGGTGCTCGGCCTCGACCCGGTCGCCCAGGGTGCCGGGCTGCGCCCCCGGATCGGCGTGATGCTGCAGTCCGGCGGCGTCTACGCGGGCGCCCGCGCCGTGGAGATGCTCCGGCACACCGCAAGGCTGCACGCCCACCCGCTGGACGTCGACGCGCTGGTCGAGCGGCTCGGCCTCGGCTCCTGCGGCCGCACCGCCTACCGCCGGCTCTCCGGCGGCCAGCAGCAGCGGCTCGCCCTCGCGATGGCCGTGGTCGGCCGCCCCGAGCTGGTCTTCCTGGACGAGCCCACCGCCGGCCTCGACCCGCAGGCCCGGCGCGCCACCTGGGAGCTGGTCCGCGACCTGCGCCGGGACGGCGTCACCGTGGTGGTCACCACCCACCACATGGAGGAGGCCGAGCAGCTCGCCGACCGGGTCGCCGTCGTGGACCGCGGCCGGGTGATCGCCGAGGGCACCCCGGACGAGCTCTGCCGCGACGGCGCCGAGTCGACGGTCCGCTTCGACGGCCCGCCCGGACTGGACCTCGCCACCCTGCTCAAGGAGCTGCCCGAGGGCGCCACCGCCGCCGAGACCTCCCCCGGCGGTTACCGCGTCGAGGCGCCGGTCGACCCGCAGCTGCTGGCCACCGTCACCGCCTGGTGCGCGGCCGGCGGGGTCATGCCCGAACGGCTCGCGGTACAGCGCCGCAGCCTCGAAGACGTCTTCCTCGACCTGACCGGACGGGACCTGCGTTCATGACGACCACCGACCACGCCGACTACGCGCCGCGACCCGGCGGCGCTCCGGTCGGCCGGATGCTGCTCGCCCAGACCGCGTTCGAGACCAGGATGCTGCTGCGCAACGGGGAGCAGCTGCTGCTCACCGTGGTCATCCCGACGGTGCTGCTGGTGCTCTTCTCCGCGGTGGACATCGTCGCCGTGGAGGGGCCCGGCAAGCGGGTGGACTTCCTCGCCCCGGGACTGCTCGCGCTCGCGGTGATGTCCACCGCGTTCACCGGCCAGGCGATCGCCACCGGGTTCGAGCGCCGCTACGGCGTGCTCAAGCGGCTGGGCGCCAGCCCGCTCCCCCGCTGGGCGCTGCTCACCGCGAAGACCGGCTGCGTGCTGGTCACCGAGGCGCTCCAGGTGGCGCTGCTGTCGGCGATCGCGCTGGCCCTCGGCTGGTCCCCGCAGGGCAACCCGCTGGCCGTCGTCGCGCTGCTGGTGCTCGGCACGGCCGCGTTCTCCGGACTCGGGCTGCTGATGGCCGGCACGCTGCGCGCGGAGGCGACGCTGGCCGCCGCCAACCTGGTGTTCGTCCTGCTGCTGCTGGCCGGCGGGGTGGTCGTGCCGCTGAGCAGGTTCCCCTCGGCCGTGCAGTCGGCGCTGGAGCTGCTGCCGATCGCCGCCCTCTCGGACGGCCTGCGCGCCGTGCTGCAGAACGGCGCCGGGACGCCCTGGGCCGACCTCGGCGTCCTGGCCGTCTGGGCGGTGGCCGGGCTCGCGGCCGCGGCGCGCTTCTTCCGCTGGGAGTAGCGGTCGGCACCGTCCCGACGCGACGGCCCCCGGCTCGATCACCGAGCCGGGGGCCGTCGTCCGTCGTCCGGGGTGCTCCGGATCAGCCCTCGGTGCCCTCGGCGTCCTCGCCGCGGCGGCGGCGGGCGAGCAGCAGGAGCGCGCCGCCGAGCAGCACCACGCCGCCGCCGACGGCCGCGATGACCGGGGTGGCGTCGCTGCTACCGGTCTGCGCGAGCGCCGGCGCGACCGGGGTGGAGGTCGCGGTCGGGGTCGGCGTCGCCGTGCGGCTCGGGGTGGGCGTCGCCGTCCGGGTGGGCGTCGGCGTCGGGGTCGGCGTCACCGTACGGGTCGGGGTGGGCGTCGGGGTCGGCGTCGGCGTCGGAGTGGGGGTCGGCGTGGGGGTCGGGGTGGGCGTCGGCGTCGGCGTCGGGGTGGGCGTCGGCGTCGCGCAGACCGGGATCGTCTTGGTCTCGGTCTTGTTCCAGTCGCTGTTCTTCGGGTCCTCGGTGGTGGTGACCACGAGGGTGGCGTCCACCGGCGCGCTGTGCGCCGCGACCGGGAAGGTCTGGTGGAACTCCTTGCCGAACTCCTTCTGGTCGAGCACCTTCACGCCGTCGATGCTCAGGCTGACGGCGTTCTTGATGCCCGTCTCGGCACTGTAGTTGGTCAGGTCGACCACGATCTTGTCGCAGGTGACCTGCCAGGTCGGCACGTGGGCCGAGGCGCTGGTCGCCAGCACCACCGGCAGCAGGACGGCGGCGGCCGCCGTCCCCACGATCGCCGCGCCGCTTCCGGCCACTGTCTGCCGCCGCTGTCGAGCCATCTCGTTGTCCCCTCCGAACGGTCTGGTGCAGCAGGCGTGTTGAGTGGAACAGCGGTGGCCCGCTACGACTGTCCGGGGGACTCTACCGGCACTCCCGCACCCCTCCACACCCCGCTGCGCGGCCGGATTTCCTCTTTTCCGCCCGCATCCGCGTGTGCATCGGCAGCCCATCACACCCGCTGCCTCGCACGACACCGCTTCGGCCAACGTGGCATGAACTCTGTCACAGTGGCCGAAAAGAGCGGCCCCCGGTGATCGTTCGCGATCACCGGGGGCGCCCGATCGGGCAATCCGGGTCAGTCCGGAATCGGCCCGTGGTGGAGTCAGGCCTGGCCGGCCGCCTTGCGCCGACGCGCGACCACGACCAGCGCGCCACCGGCGGCGATGACCACCGCGCCGGCGATCGTCAGCGGCACGACCGGGCCGGAGCCGGTGTGGGCGAGACCGCCCCCGGCGTTGGCCTCGGCCGACGGGCCGGCCGAGGCGCCCGGAGCGGCCGCCCCGGAGGCCGACGGGCTCGCCGAGGCGCCCGCGGACGGCTTGGCGGAGCCCGACGCGGACGGGCTGGCCGAGGCACCCGGCGTCACGGACGCGCCGGGGGTGCCCGGGGTGGCCGGCGTGCTCGGCGTCCCGGTGCCGCCCGGCGTGCTCGGGGTGGTGCTCGCGGACGGCGTGGTGCTCGGCACCACGACCGGCGGGGTGGTGGCCGGGGTGGTCGGCGGCGTGGTGGGCGGCGTGGTGGTCGGCAGGCAGCCGGTGAACGGGTAGTGGTGCGTCTCCGCACCGCCCTTGCCGGTCAGCGACTTGACGATGACCGAGCCGTTCACCGGGGCCGCGGAGCCGAGGTCGAACGCGGCGTTCGGCGCCAGCACGGTGCCGGACCAGGCGGCCGTGCTGCTCTTGACCACCTTGGTGGCGGTCGGGAAGTTCCAGAGCAGCTTGGAGCGGATGGCGCCGCCGTGCGCGCTCTGCAGCTTGTCGTCCAGGACGTAGGCCTTCTTGCCCTCGTCCCACAGGTGGAAGCCGGTGGTCTTCGCGGCGGCCTGGTCGTACGACGCGCCGGTCACGGTGATGACGGTGACCGCGCCGGCCGGCACCTTCACGAAGATGTCGGTGGCGCCCTGGAGGGTGGCGGCGGAGACCGTGAAGCTGTTGAACTTCGCGTCGCCGCTGGTGAGGTAGAGCTCCTTGCCCTTGGCCTCGACGGTGGCGCCGGCGGTCTGCGGCAGCCCCGCCAGGGTGGTGGCGACGGAGCGCGCCTTGGCGAACTCGGCGGCGAAGTCGATCGGCGAGCCGCCCTGGGCGACGGTGCCCTGGTGGGCCTGGATCACGTCGGCGGCGGACTTCGAGCCGTAGACGCCGTTGCCCTTCATCACCTGGGTGTTGCCGCCGGCCAGCTTGCCCGCGACGACCAGCGCGTTGCCGCCTGGCAGCGCCTTGACCTGGTCCGGGGTCAGCTCCTGGCCGACCGAGAAGCCGCCGGTGAAGTCGGCGTTGCCGCCGACCGCCACCGCACCCTCGGCGTCCGGCGTGTGGGTGTCGTCGCCCTCGACGAACTCACCGTAGAGGTTGGCGACCCCGAGGCTCAGGCACTGGTTCGGGTCGGCGGCGTGGGCGGCGGCCGGGGCGATGAGCCCGGCCAGGACGAGAGATCCACCGAGCGCGAGCGCTGCGGCGGGAACGGATATGCGCATGTGCAGGTTCTCCGCTTACGTGCGGGTGGTGGGAGGGGTCCACCTGAAAAAGGTATGGACCAAACCGCACTCTTTCGGCCAAACGGGTGATTGGTCAAGACCAATGACCGCGTTGCCCGAACAGTCCTTTTTGCGCCCTCTTGAGGCTTCATGGGTTTACCGCTATGTCGACAGGGGAAAACTCGCCGGTTCAACCGGAACGGCACCACCCGCCCCGCCCCAAGATCGGCTGTAAGGCCGCATACCATGGACGCCGTGCCTAACACCACCCCCTTCTCCCTGCTCGCCGAGCGCTGGCAGCCCTCCGCCGCCATGGTCAAGCGCGCCGCGTTCGCCGCGCTGGTGATGAGCGTGGTGATCGTCGTGACCGGCGGCGCCGTCCGGCTCACCGCCTCCGGCCTCGGCTGCACCACCTGGCCGCGCTGCACCGGCGAGAGCCTCACCCCGACCGCCGAGATGGGCTTCCACGGCGTCGTCGAGTTCGCCAACCGGATGCTCACCTACGTGCTGAGCGCCGCCGTCGGCTGGGCGATCCTCGCCGCCCGCTGCCACCGCCCCTGGCGGCGCGGCCTGACCAGGCTCGGCTGGGCCCAGTTCTGGCTGGTGATGAGCAACGCCGTGCTCGGCGGCATCACCGTGCTGACCGGCCTCAACCCCTACACCGTGGCCCTGCACCTGATCGCCGCGATGGGCCTGGTCTGGGTCGCGACGCTGATGTGGGAGCGGAGCAAGGAGGGCGACGGCCCGGCCCGCCCGCTGGTGGCCGAGCCCATCAGGCGGCTCAGCCAGGTCCTGGTCGTCGCGATCGGCCTGCTGGTCGCCGCCGGCACCCTGGTCACCGGCGCCGGCCACCACCCCGGCACGCCCAAGGACAACAAGATGGTCCCGCGCATCCCGCTGGACTACGACCGCCTCGCCCAGGCCCACGCCGACCTGGCCTTCGTCTCGATCGGCCTCTCGATCGCGGTGATCTTCGTGTTCGCCGCCGTCAAGGCCCCGCCGGCCGCCAGGGCCCGCGCCCGCGAGCTGCTGATCGGCCTGCTGCTCCAGGCCGTGATCGGCTTCGCCCAGTACTTCACCGACGTCCCGGAGCTGCTGGTCGGCCTCCACATGCTCGGCGCCACCCTGATCTGGATCGCCGCCCTGCGCATCCCGCTCGCCCTGCGCACCCGCGACCACTCCCCCGCCGGCGCCCCGGCCGCGGCCCGCGCCCCCGAACCCGCGGCCGCCTGACGGCCCCCGCACGCACGTGGAAGGGCCCCGGTCGCGCTCGACCGGGGCCCTTCCACGTGTGCGCGCCGGGCGGGATCAGCCGCCGATCTGGATGCCGGCCATGCGCTTCCACTCGTAGGCGCCGGTCCTGACCTTCAGACCCAGCTCGCCCTCGAAGTCGGCGTGCAGCGTGATGCCGGCCAGCTCGGCGGCCCGGCGGCCGATCGCGTAGCTGGGCGCGACCTGGTCGCCCCAGGTGCCGTCGGCGCCGACCACCACGATCCGGGTGGCGACCGAGCCGACGTACTCGACGACGCCGTCGGCGCTGCCGCCGTGCCGCGCGGCGAAGGCGGTCAGGTTCTTGGCGATGCGCTTGGCGCGGCGCTCGGCGCGGGCGTCCGGGGCGGCGGTGGTGGCGGTCTCTGCGCTGCTCATGCCCGCATGCTACCCAGCGGTAGGGGAGCTGGCGACGGGAGCGCCGTGTGCACCGGGCCACATACTGGGAGGGTGACCTTCGACGGCTGGCCGGCCGAGGCGCTCGACTTCTACGAGCACCTTGAGGCCGACAACTCCAAGACCTTCTGGCAGTCCCACAAGGACCGGTACGAGCACGCCGTACGGGAGCCCATGGAGCGGCTGCTGGCCGAGCTGGAACCCGAGTTCGGGCCGGGCCGGATCTTCCGCCCGAACCGCGACGTCCGGTTCAGCGCCGACAAGTCCCCGTACAAGACGCACATCGGCGCCCATCTGACGGCCGGCGGCTACATCCAGCTCTCCGCCGACGGCCTGGCCTGCGGCAACGGGCTGTACCAGCTCGCCGCGGACCAGCTGGAGCGCTACCGCGCCGCCGTCGCCGAGGACGTCTCCGGCGCGGAGCTGGAGCGGGTGGTGGCCCGGGTCGGCGCGGCCGGCCCCGAGGTGGTCGGCCGGGACTCCCTGAAGTCCGCGCCGCGCGGCTACCCCAAGGACCACCCGCGGATCGCGCTGCTGCGCCACAAGGGGCTGATCGCCTGGCAGGAGTGGGCTCCCGAGCCCTGGCTGGGCACCCGGGACGCCTACCGGCGGATCACCGGCTTCCTGCACGCCTCGCAGCCGCTCAAGGACTGGCTGGACGGCCACGTCGGCCCCTCCGAGCTGCCCTCCCGGTGAACCGGACGGAAACGCGAAGGCCCCGGTCGCATCGACCGGGGCCTTCGCGGCAGTCATCGCACCGCCGGCGGAGTCACTTCACGAACGGGTCCACCGCGATCACCACGAACAGCAGCGTCAGATAGGTGATCGACCAGTGGAACAGCCGCATCTCCTTGAGCTTGGCGCCCACCACCCCGGCCTTGGCCCGCGCGTACAGCGCGTGTGCCTCCTTGAGCCAGGCCGCGCCGAGCAGCACCGCCGCCACCGGGTAGAGCCAGCTGGTGTCGGCCAGCGGCCACAGCAACAGCGAGACCGCCACCATCACCCAGGAGTAGGCGACGATCTGCTTGGCGACCGCCAGGTTGCCCTTGATCACCGGCAGCATCGGCACCCCGGCCCGGGCGTAGTCCTCGCGGACCTTCATCGACAGCGGCCAGTAGTGCGGCGGCGTCCAGAAGAAGATCACCAGGAACAGCACCAGCGCCGACCAGGAGACCGAGTTGGTCACGGCCGCCCAGCCGACGAAGACCGGCATGCAGCCGGCGATCCCGCCCCAGACGATGTTCTGCGCGGTGCGCCGCTTGAGCCCCAGCGTGTAGACGAACACGTAGAAGAGCAGGGCGCCCAGCGCCAGCGCCGAGGACAGCCAGTTGACCAGGACGCCCAGCCAGACCGTCGACAGGACGCCGAGCGCGATGCCGAACACCAGCGCCTCGCGCGGCGAGACCATGCCGGTGACGATCGGCCGGCGCTCGGTCCGGGACATCACCGCGTCGATGTCGCGGTCGATGTACATGTTGAGGGCGTTGGCGCCGCCGGCCGAGAGGTACCCGCCGAGGACCACCTTCAGCACCAGCAGCAGGTCCGGTACGCCGCGTTCCGCCAGGAACATCACCGGCACCGTGGTGATCAGCAGCAGCTCGATGATCCGCGGTTTGGTCAGTGCGACGAAGGCGCCGACACGGGCCCCGAACGGCCGGTGCGCAGGCGTCGCCCCGGTGACCCCGGCGGGACGGGATTCGACGGCGGTCACTAACACCCCAACTGAAGATGAATCCTCACAGGCGGCCACCGGAACGTTGTCTCCCGAATCGTCCGCTCTGCGCGTACCACGCCACCTTAGACGCTCCATATCTCCCCACCGGCCCCGGGGTGCCCCGGCGGGGCGGAACGCACACCCCCGGGTGAACCCCCACCGCCCCCACCTGGAACGTTGCCGCGGCGGCCCCCGCAGGGCCGCCGTCCCCCGTCCCGCGCCCCCGGGGAGGCGAACCGGACGGATCCGGGCGAGGGTGGACAAAGGGACGGGCCGCACCGGCGCACGGTCGTCCACGGACCGTCCGGGGAATGACAGCCAACATGCCTGAGTTGTCCCACCACGGAGGGTGAGCCTCAGCCCGGACGGTAGGCTCGCCCACAGAAGCGGGATCTACCCTCCGTGACCGGCACCACCCAGCGTCCGGCCCCAGCGACGTGGCCGACCCGGTCCCTCACGGGGTCACTCTTCACCATGGAAGGAGCCCTGAGACAGGGTGAGCACGACGCCGAATGCATTCGAGTGGTCGGACCTCGACGAGCGGACCGTCGACACGGCCCGCGTCCTGGCGATGGACGCGGTTCAGAAGGTCGGCAACGGACACCCCGGGACGGCCATGTCGCTGGCCCCGGCCGCCTACCTCATCTTCCAGCGCTTCCTGCGCCACGACCCCACCGACCCGTCCTGGGTCGGCCGTGACCGGTTCGTCCTCTCCCCCGGTCACACCAGCCTGACCCTCTACACCCAGCTCTACTTCTCCGGCTACGGCCTGGAGCTCGACGACCTCAAGGCCTTCCGGGTCGCGGGCAGCCGCACCCCGGGCCACCCCGAGCACGGCCACACCGCCGGCGTCGAGACCACCACCGGTCCGCTCGGCCAGGGCATCGGCAACGCCGTGGGCATGGCGATGGCCGCCCGTTTCGAGCGCGGCCTGTTCGACCCGGACGCCCCGGCCGGCGAGTCGCCGTTCGACCACACCATCTGGGCCATCGTCTCCGACGGCGACCTGGAGGAGGGCATCTCCGCCGAGGCCTCCTCGCTGGCCGGCCACCAGAAGCTCGGCAACCTGGTCGCCCTGTACGACGACAACCACATCTCGATCGAGGGCGACACCGAGACCGCCTTCTCCGAGGACGTCCTCAAGCGCTACGAGGCGTACGGCTGGCACGTCCAGCGCGTCACGCCGAAGGCCAACGGCGACATCGACGTCGCCGCGCTCGCCGAGGCGCTGGCCGCCGCGAAGGCGGAGACCTCCCGCCCGTCGATGATCGCTATGCGCACGATCATCGCCTGGCCGGCCCCGGACGCCCAGAACACCGCCAAGGCCCACGGCTCCGCGCTCGGCGCCGCCGAGATCGCCGCCACCAAGAAGGTCCTGGGCTTCGACCCGGAGAAGACCTTCGAGGTCGGCGACCAGGTCATCGAGCACGCCCGGCTGGTCGTCAAGCGCGGCAAGGCCGCCCGCGCCGAGTGGCAGCAGTCCCTCGACGCCTGGCGCGCCGCCAACCCGCAGCGCGCCGCCGAGTTCGACCGGATCGAGGCCGGCGAGCTGCCCGACGGCTGGAAGAAGGCCGTCCCGGTCTTCGAGGCCGGCAAGGACGTCGCCACCCGCAAGGCCAGCGGCGAGACCCTCAAGGCGCTCGGCGCGGTGATCCCGGAGCTGTGGGGCGGCTCGGCCGACCTCGCGGAGTCCAACCTCACCACCATCGACGAGGACAGCTCCTTCCTCCCCGAGGGCAACCCGCTGAAGACGGCCGGCCCGTACGGCCGCACCATCCACTTCGGCATCCGCGAGCACGCCATGGGCTCCACCATGAACGGCATCGCCCTGCACGGGCGGACCCGCGTCTACGGCGGCACCTTCCTGGTCTTCGCCGACTACATGCGCCCGGCCGTCCGCCTGGCCGCCCTGATGAAGCTGCCGGTCACCTACGTGTGGACGCACGACTCCATCGGCCTCGGCGAGGACGGCCCGACCCACCAGCCGGTCGAGCACCTGGCCTCGCTGCGCGCCATCCCGGGCCTGTCCGTGGTCCGCCCGGCCGACGCCAACGAGACCGCCGCCGCCTGGCGCACGATCATCGAGCGCCAGACCACCCGCCCCGGCCCGGTCGGCCTGGCGCTCACCCGCCAGAACGTGCCGACCTTCGACCGCTCCTCCCACGGCAGCGCCGAGGACACCGCGAAGGGCGGCTACATCCTGGCCGAGGCCTCCACCGGCACCCCGCAGGTGATCCTGCTCGGCACCGGCTCCGAGGTCCAGCTGGCCGTCAAGGCCCGCGAGGTCCTGGAGGCCGAAGGCATCGCCACCCGGGTCGTCTCGCTGCCGTCCTTCGAGTGGTTCCAGGAGCAGGACCAGGCCTACCGCGACAGCGTGCTGCCGCCGTCGGTCAAGGCCCGCGTCTCGGTCGAGGCCGGCATCGCCCAGGGCTGGCGCGAGCTGGTCGGCGACCACGGCCGGATCGTCTCGCTGGAGCACTTCGGCGCCTCCGCCGACTACAAGGTGCTCTTCGAGGAGTTCGGCATCACCGCCGAGCGCGTGGTCGCCGAGGCCCACAACGCGCTGCGCTCGCTCGAGGCCGTCAACCGCTAGCGGCACCGGGCCGGGGCGCCGACCGCACATCGGCGCCCCGGCCCGCCCCACACACCCCACAGCAGAAGAAGTAAAGGGACGGAAGCACCATGACTGACGCATTGAAGCGCCTCAGCGACGAAGGCGTGGCGATCTGGCTGGACGACCTCAGCCGCAAGCGGCTGAACACCGGGAACCTCGCCGAGCTGGTGCAGCACAAGCACGTGGTGGGCGTGACCACCAACCCGACCATCTTCCAGAAGGCCATCGGCGGCGGCGACAGCTCCTACGACGGCCAGCTGCGCGACCTCGCCGTCCGCAAGGTCACCACCGACGAGGCCGTCCGCATGATCACCACCTCGGACGTGCGCGACGCCGCCGACGTGCTGCGCCCGGTCTACGACGCGTCCAACGGCCGCGACGGCCGGGTCTCCATCGAGGTGGACCCGCGGCTGGCCCACGAGACCGCCGCCACCGTGGCCGAGGCCAAGCAGCTGTGGTGGCTGGTCGACCGCCCGAACGTGTTCATCAAGATCCCCGCCACCGAGGCCGGCCTGCCCGCGATCGGCGAGGTCATCGGCAAGGGCATCAGCGTCAACGTCACGCTGATCTTCTCGCTGGACCGCTACAAGGCCGTCATCGACGCCTACCTGACCGGCCTGGAGGCCGCCAAGGCCAAGGGCCTTGACCTCTCCCAGATCGAGTCGGTCGCCTCCTTCTTCGTCTCCCGCGTCGACACCGAGATCGACAAGCGTCTGGACAAGATCGGCGGCGAGGCCAAGGACCTCCGCTCCAAGGCCGCCCTGGCCAACGCCCGCCTCGCCTACCAGGCCTACGAGGAGGTCTTCGGCACCGTCGACGGCAAGACCGCCGGCAGCGCCCGCTGGAAGGCCCTGGAGGCCGCCGGTGCCAAGCCGCAGCGCCCGCTCTGGGCGTCCACCGGCGTCAAGGACCCGGCCCTGCCGGACACCCTGTACGTCACCGAGCTGGTCGCCCCCGGCACCGTCAACACGATGCCCGAGGCCACCCTGGACGCCACCGACGACCACGGTGTCGTCACCGGCGGCACCATCGTCCCCCACTACGCCGACGCCAAGGCCGTGATGGACGCCATCGCCGCCGCCGGCGTGGACTACGACGACGTGGTCCAGGTGCTGGAGGACGAGGGCGTCGAGAAGTTCGAGCAGTCCTGGAAGGAGCTGCTCGACACCGTCACCGCCTCGCTCGCGTCGTTCGCCGACGAGAAGTGACCCCCTGCTCACAGCGCACGAAAGCGGAGCCCATCAAGTGAGCACTGATTTCCCCGAGTTGGCGCCGGATTCGGACATGGACAACCTCCCGTCGGCTCCCGTCAACCCGCTTCGCGACCCCTCCGACCGGCGGCTCCCGCGCATCGCGGGGCCGTCCGGCCTGGTCATCTTCGGGGTCACCGGCGACCTGTCCCGCAAGAAGCTGATGCCGGCCGTCTACGACCTGGCCAACCGCGGCCTGCTGCCGCCGGGCTTCTCGCTCGTCGGCTTCGCCCGCCGTGAGTGGGACGACGAGGACTTCGCCCAGGAGGTGCACGACGCCGTCAAGGAGCACGCCCGCACCCCCTTCCGCGAGGAGGTCTGGCAGCAGCTCGCCAAGGGCATGCGGTTCGTCCACGGAACCTTCGACGACGACGAGGCCTTCGACAAGCTCCGCGCGACCATCGAGGAGCTGGACAAGGCGCAGGGGACCAGCGGCAACTTCGCCTTCTACCTGTCCGTCCCGCCGAAGTTCTTCCCGACCGTCGTCCAGCAGCTCAAGAAGCACGGCCTGGCCGACCCGCCCTCCTTGCCCGCCAACGGGCAGGAGGGGCCCACCAGGACTCCCTGGCGGCGCGCCGTCATCGAGAAGCCGTTCGGCCACGACCTGGAGTCCGCCCAGGAGCTGAACCGGATCGTCCACGAGGTCTTCCCCCGGGACGAGGTCTTCCGGATCGACCACTACCTGGGCAAGGAGACCGTCCAGAACATCCTGGCGCTCCGCTTCGCCAACCAGATGTTCGAGCCGATCTGGAACCGGTCGTACGTCGACCACGTGCAGATCACCATGGCCGAGGACATCGGCATCGGCGGCCGGGCCGGCTACTACGACGGCATCGGCTCGGCCCGTGACGTCATCCAGAACCACCTGCTCCAGCTGATGGCGCTCACCGCCATCGAGGAGCCGGCGTCCTTCCACCCGAAGGCGCTGGTGGCCGAGAAGCTCAAGGTGCTGAGCGCCGTCAAGCTCCCGGCCGACCTCGGCCTGCACACCGTGCGCGGCCAGTACACGGCCGGCTGGCAGGGCGGCGAGGAGGTCGGCGGCTACCTCGACGAGGACGGCATCGACCCGGACTCCACGACCGACACCTACGCGGCCATCAAGCTGGAGATCAACAACCGCCGCTGGGCGGGTGTGCCGTTCTACCTGCGCACCGGCAAGCGGCTGGGCCGCCGGGTCACCGAGATCGCGGTGGTCTTCCAGCGCGCCCCGTACCTGCCGTTCGACTCCTACGCCACCGAGGAGCTGGGGCAGAACGCCCTGGTCATCCGGGTGCAGCCGGACGAGGGCGTCACGGTGCGGTTCGGCTCCAAGGTGCCGGGCACCTCCTTCGAGGTCCGGGACGTCACGATGGACTTCGCCTACGGCGAGTCCTTCACCGAGTCCTCCCCGGAGGCGTACGAGCGGCTCATCCTCGACGTGCTGCTCGGTGACGCCAACCTCTTCCCGCGCCACCAGGAGGTCGAGCTCTCCTGGCAGATCCTCGACCCGATCGAGAAGTACTGGGACACCCACGGCAGGCCCGCCGAGTACGCGGCCGGCACCTGGGGCCCGGCCGAGGCGGACGAGATGCTCGCACGAGACGGCAGGAGCTGGCGCCGGCCATGAAGATCGACCTCACGAACAGCACGTCCGGCAAGATCAACGCAGCGCTCATGGAGGCGCGCCGGGCCAGCGGCTCCACCGCCGCCGGCATGGTGCTCACCCTGGTCATCGTGACCGACGAGGGCAGCGCCTACGACGCCCTCAAAGCGGCCAACGACGCCTCCCGCGAGCACCCCTCGCGCACCCTGGCGGTCATCAAGCGCGCCGGGCGCTCGCCCCGGGCCCGCGCCGAGACCCGGCTGGACGCCGAGGTGCTGGTCGGCTCCGACGCCGGCTCCGGCGAGACGGTCGTCCTGCGGATGCACGGCGAACTCGCCGCGCACGCCCAGTCGGTCGTCCTGCCGCTGCTGCTGCCGGACGCCCCGGTGGTGGTCTGGTGGCCGGACAACGCGCCGCTGCACCCGGCGCAGGACCCGCTGGGCGCGCTCGCCCAGCGCCGGATCACCGACGCGGTCACCGCCGAGTCCCCGGTCGGCCAGCTCGCCCAGCGGGCCCAGAGCTACACCCCGGGCGACACCGACCTGGCCTGGACCCGGATCACCGGCTGGCGCTCGATGCTGGCCGCCGCGCTGGACCAGCGGCCGTCGACGATCACCTCCGCGGTGGTCGAGGGCGAGTCGTACAACCCCAGCGTCGAACTGCTCGGCCTCTGGCTGCACACCCGGCTGCACACGCCGGTCGAGCGGGTCGTCACCAACGGCCCGGGCATCACCGCGGTGCACCTGCGCACCACGGACGGGGACATCACCCTGGACCGCCCGGACGGCCTGATGGGCACGCTCTCGATGCCCGGCTCGCCGGACCGCCAGGTGGCGCTCAAGCGGCGCGAGACCTCGGAGCTGATCGCCGAGGAGCTGCGCCGGCTCGACCCGGACGACATCTACGCGGCCGCCGTGCGCACGCCGGTGGACCGGCTCAAGGAGCCGGACAACGCCGAGCAGGAGGTGGCGCACGCGGTGGCCGCCGAGGCCGCCGACGAGGCGTCCGCACACGCGTCCGCGCCGGAGGGCGAGCAGGTCGCCAACCCGGCCCGGGTGACCGCCGAGGCGGCCCCCGGCACCGCGAGGAAGGCGGCCGGCAAGCGCACCACCAAGAAGGCCGAGGCATGACCGCGGCCACCCCGCAGCTGGTCGTCCACCGGGACAAGGAGCTGATGGCCCAGGCGGCCGCGGCCCGGCTGATCACCCGGATCGTGGACGCCCAGGCCGCCCGCGGCACCGCCTCGGTGGTGCTCACCGGCGGACGCAACGGCAACGCCCTGCTGGCCGCGATCGCCGCCTCCCCGGCGCGCGACGCGGTCGACTGGGCGCGGCTGGACCTCTGGTGGGGCGACGAGCGGTACCTGCCCTCCGGCGACCCGGAGCGCAACGCCGTCCAGGCCCGCGCCGAGCTGCTGGACGCCGTCCCGCTCGACCCGGCGCGGGTGCACGAGATGCCCGCCTCGGACGGCGTCGACGGCTCGGACGTCGACGCCGCGGCGGCCCGCTACGCGCAGGAGCTGGCGGAGGCCGCCGGACCGGGCGACCGGACCGGCGTCCCGGCCTTCGACGTGCTGCTGCTCGGCGTCGGCCCGGACACCCATGTCGCCTCGCTCTTCCCGGAGCACCCGGGCGTGCGGGAGACCGAGTTGACGGTGATCGGCGTGCGCGGTGCGCCGAAGCCGCCGCCGACCCGGATCTCGCTCACCCTGCCGGCCATCCGCAGCGCCCGCGAGGTCTGGCTGCTGGCGGCCGGCGAGGACAAGGCGGGCGCGGTCGCGGTCGCCCTGTCCGGCCCCGGCGAGCTCCAGGCTCCCGCCTCCGGCGCGCACGGCACCGGTCGCACCCTGTGGCTGCTGGACCGCGCCGCGGCGTCCCGGCTGCCGCCCCAGCTGTACCCCCCGGCCTCGGCCTAGGCCGGGGAACGGCTGAGGGGCGCCACCCGGCGGGTGGCGCCCCTCAGCCCGTTCGCCTCGTTCTCAGATCTCACCGCGGAGCTTGGCCAGCGCCTCGGCGAGGATCGCCTCGCCGTCGGCGTCGGTGCGCCGTTCGCGGACGTAGGCGAGGTGGGTCTTGTACGGCTCGTTGCGGGACGGGGCGGGCGGGTTGTGCTCGTCCTGGCCGGCCGGGAAGCCGCAGCGCGGGCAGTCCCAGGTCTCCGGGATCACCGCGTCGGCCGCGAAGCTCGGCCGGGTCTCGTGCTTGTTCGCGCACCAGAAGGAGATCCGGTTGCGGGGGGCGGATTCGCCGCGCTCCGCCTCACCCATCGGGCCGGCTCCGACCCTGCTGCCACGGATGGCGTTGCCACTTGCCACGGTCTGACTCCCTGCGTGCTGGTGCGCCGACGCGCGCGACGCGCGTCGGTGGCGAAAGTCGTCCTAGTGTAAGCAGGAGTTAAGCATGCGCCACCACCGGCTCCGCCCCGGACCTTTCCAGGATAGGCCGCGGGGCGACGGGGCGTCAGAGATATGTCAGCCCTTGTACTTCAGGACCAGACCGAGCACCAGGAGGCTGGCGAACCAGGCCAGGCCGACCACGATCGTGATGCGGTCCAGGTTGCGCTCGGCCACCGCCGAGCCGCCGCCGGTGGACATCGCGCCGCCACCGAACATGTCCGACAGTCCGCCGCCCTTCCCCTTGTGCAGCAGCACCAGCAGGATCATCAGCAGGCTGAAGACGATCAGGGCAATCGAGAACCCGATAACCACGACGGGACCAACTCTCTCGTATCTTCGGCGACGGGGCCGGACCACGACTGGTGGTCCGGCCCCAAAGCCTACGTTGCTGCGGCGGCGTTAGCCTACTGCCTGCTCACGGTAGCGCACGATCTTGACGAACTCGTCGGCGTCCAGCGAGGCTCCGCCGATCAGACCGCCGTCGATGTCGGGCTTGGCCATCAGGCCGGCCGCGCTCGACGACTTCACCGAACCGCCGTAGAGCACCCGGACCTTGCCGGCCAGCTCGGCGTCGTACAGCTCGGCGATCCGCGCGCGGATCGCGGCGCAGACCTCCTGGGCGTCCTCGGGGGTCGCCACCTCGCCGGTGCCGATCGCCCAGACCGGCTCGTAGGCGACCACGATGGACTCGGCCTGCGCGGCCGGGACGTCCTTCAGCGCGCCGTCGAGCTGGGCCAGGGTGTGCTCGACGTGGGTGCCGGCCTTGCGGACCTCCAGCGGCTCGCCGATGCACAGGATCGGGGTGATCCCGCTGCGGTAGGCGGCCTTGACCTTGGCGTTGACGATCTCCTCGTTCTCGCCGTGGTACTGGCGGCGCTCCGAGTGGCCGATCACCGCGTAGGCGCACTTCAGCTTGGCCAGCATCGGGCCGGAGACCTCGCCGGTGTAGGCACCGCCGTCGTGCTGCGAGATGTCCTGCGAGCCGTACTTGATCTTCAGCTTGTCGCCGTCGACCAGGGTCTGCACCGAACGGAGGTCGGTGAACGGCACGAGGACGGCCACCTCGACCGCCGCGTAGTCCTTGTCGGCCAGCGCGAAGGCCAGCTTCTGGGTGTGCTGGATGGCCTCAAGGTGGTTGAGGTTCATCTTCCAGTTGCCCGCCATCAGCGGGAGACGCTCAGTCATGCGTGATTCAGCCTTCCAGGGCGGTGAGACCGGGGAGCTGCTTGCCCTCCAGGTACTCCAGGCTCGCGCCACCGCCGGTCGAGATGTGCCCGAACTTCGTCTCGTCGAAGCCCAGGATGCGAACGGCCGCGGCGGAGTCCCCGCCACCGACCACGGAGAACGCGTCACTGTCGAGCAGGCCCTGCGCGACGGCCGCGGTGCCGCCGGCGAAGTCCGGGTGCTCGAAGACGCCCATCGGACCGTTCCAGAACACCGTCTTCGCGTCGGCCAGCTTCGCCGCGAACAGCTCGCGGGTCTCCGGGCCGATGTCCAGGCCCAGCTGGTCGGCCGGGATCGCGTCCGCGGCGACGACCGAGAACTCGGCCGGGGCCTTGGTCTTGACGTCCGGGAAGCCCGCGGAGACCAGGACGTCCGTCGGCAGGACGAACTCCACGCCCCGCTCCTTCGCCTCCGCCAGGTAGCCCTGGACGGTCGGGATCTGGTCCTCCTGCAGCAGCGAGACACCGACCTCGTGGCCCTGGGCCTTGAGGAAGGTGAACACCATGCCGCCGCCGATCAGGATCCGGTCGGCCTTCTGCAGCAGGTTCTCGATCACGCCGACCTTGTCGGAGACCTTGGAGCCGCCGAGCACCACCACGTACGGGCGCTCGACGTCCTCGGTGAGGCGCTTGAGCACACCCACCTCGGCGGCGATCAGGTCGCCGACCGCGTGCGGCAGCAGCGCCGGCAGGTCGAACACCGAGGCGTGCTTGCGGTGCACCGCACCGAAGCCGTCGCCCACGTAGAGGTCGGCCAGCCCGGCCAGCTGCCCGGCGAACTCCGCGCGCTCGGCGTCGTCCTTGCTGGTCTCACCCGCGTTGAAGCGCAGGTTCTCCAGCAGCGTGACCTCGCCGTCGGCCAGGGCGGCGACGGTGGCCTTCGCGCTGTCGCCCACGGTGTCGGTCGCGAAGGCGACCGGCCGGCCGAGGACCTCGCCGAGGCGGACGGCCACCGGCGCGAGGGAGAACTGCGGGTCCGGCGCGCCCTTGGGACGGCCGAGGTGGGAGGCGACGACGACCTTCGCGCCGCGCTCGACGAGCTTGGCGATGGTCGGGGCGACGGCACGGATCCGGCCGTCGTCGGTGATCGTGCCGTCGGAAAGCGGAACGTTCAGGTCCGCACGCACGAACACGCGCTTACCGGCGACGTCCAGATCTTCGATGGTCTTCACGGTCTTCGGTCTCCTGGCGAGATGGTGGAGCAGGCGACGACACAACGTTGTGCCGTCAATGGGGAGTTGAGGGTGCGCAGACGGAGGGCCCGGTCGGCTTCGCACATGCCTTCCGGGCCCTCCCCCCTACTTCACGTCAGCTCCCGCTGCGTCAGAGCCCGGCACCGACGAGGGTGGTCAGGTTGACGAGGCGGTTCGAGTAGCCCCACTCGTTGTCGTACCAGCCGAAGATCTTGACCTGGTTGCCCTGGGCCATCGTCAGCAGCGAGTCGAAGATCGTGGAGAACGGCGAGTTCACGATGTCGGTGGAGACGATCGGGTCCTCGGTGTACTGCAGGATGCCCTTGAGGGTCGTCTCCGAGGCCTTCTTGAAGGCCTCGTTGACCTCGGCGACGGTGACGTCGCGCTCCAGGGTGACGACCAGGTCGGTGATCGAACCGGTCGGGACCGGAACGCGCAGCGAGGTGCCGTCCAGCTTGCCCTTCAGCTCCGGCAGGACCAGCGCGGTCGCCTTGGCGGCACCGGTCGAGGTCGGGATGATGTTGAGGGCGGCGGCGCGGGCGCGACGCAGGTCCTTGTGCGGGAAGTCCAGGGTGACCTGGTCGTTGGTGTACGCGTGCACCGTGGTCATCAGACCCTTGACGATGCCGAAGCTCTCGTTCAGCACCTTGGCCAGCGGCGCCACGCAGTTGGTGGTGCAGGAGGCGTTGGAGATGATGGTGTGCTTCGCGGCGTCGTACTTCTCGTCGTTGACGCCCATGACGATGGTGATGTCCTCGTCGGTGGCGGGCGCCGAGATGATGACCTTCTTGGCGCCGGCGGCGACGTGCTTCTTGGCCGCCTCGGCCTTGGTGAAGATGCCGGTCGACTCGATGACGACGTCCGCGCCCAGCTCGCCCCAGGGGAGGTTGGCCGGGTCGCGCTCGGCGATGACCTTGAAGGTCTTGCCGTCGACGGTGATGCTGTCGGCGGTGTGCGACACCTCGCCCGGGAAGGTGCCCAGGATCGAGTCGTACTTGAGCAGGTGCGCCAGGGTCTTGGTGTCGGTCAGGTCGTTGACACCGACGATCTCGATGTCCGCGCCCTGGGCCTGAACCGCACGGAAGAAGTTGCGGCCGATGCGGCCGAATCCGTTGATGCCTACCCGGATCGTCACGAACCGATCTCCTCATTAGGTACGCCGGACGCTATGCCGACGGGGTGGAATTTTGGGATGTCCCCGACCGCCTATGACCCTACCCCTCCGAGGCCGGGTAGAGCACATCAGGCGCCCGCGCAACCCCTGGCGTGGCGCGTGTTCACAACAATTCCGGGCCGTTCGACCTTGCCTTCGCGGGCAGTTGGTCCCGGCCTGTGCGCGGGGCCCGCGGCGGCGCCCCGTCCCGCCCTCCGGACACGCCTCCGCCGGTGCCCGCGGAAGCGGACACCGGCGGAGGGTTCGGCACCGGGGAAGGGCGTCGGCGTCAGTTCAGCGCCATCTCGTCGGTGAGGTTGGCCTCGGTGCTCGGCAGGCCGAGCTCGGAGGCTCGCTTGTCGGCCATCGCCAGCAGCCGGCGGATCCGGCCGGCCACCGCGTCCTTGGTCAGCGGCGGGTCGGCGAGCGCGCCCAGCTCCTCCAGCGAGGCCTGCTTGTGCTGCATCCGCAGCTGGCCGGCGGCGGCCAGGTGCTCGGGCACCTCCTCGCCGAGGATCTCCAGCGCGCGCTGCACCCGGGCGCCGGCCGCCACCGCGGCCCGGGCCGAGCGGCGCAGGTTGGCGTCGTCGAAGTTGGCCAGCCGGTTGGCGGTCGCCCGCACCTCGCGGCGCATCCGGCGCTCCTCCCAGGCCAGCACCGACTCGTGCGCGCCGAGCCGGGTCAGCAGCGCGCCGATCGCGTCGCCGTCGCGGATCACCACCCGGTCGACGCCGCGCACCTCGCGCGCCTTGGCCGGGATGCCGAGCCGGCGGGCGGCGCCGACCAGGGCGAGGGCGGCCTCCGAACCGGGGCAGGTGATCTCCAGCGAGGACGAGCGGCCGGGCTCGGTGAGCGAGCCGTGCGCCAGGAAGGCCCCGCGCCAGGCCGCCTCGGCGTCGCAGGTGGCCCCGGAGACCACGGCCGGGGGCAGACCGCGGATCGGACGGCCGCGGCCGTCCACGAGACCGGTCTGGCGGGCGAGCAGCTCGCCGTCCTTGACCACCCGGACCACGTAGCGGCTGCCGCGCCGCAGCCCGCCGGGGGCCATCACCACCAGGTCCGAGGAGTGTCCGAAGATCTCCAGCAGGTCCTTGCGCAGACGCCGCGCGGCGGCTCCGGTGTCGAGCTCCGCCTCGATCACGATCCGGCCGCTCACGATGTGCAGCCCGCCCGCGAATCGCAGGATCGCCGACACCTCCGCCTTGCGGCAGCAGGCCCGGGTGACCGGGAGCCGGCTGATTTCGTCCTTCACCGCTGGAGTCATCGCCATGGCCCGATCCTTCCATGTGTCCGGAAAATCCGGTCGTACGCGGCCGCCAAGAGCTCCGGGTCGTGTCGCGGCGTGCCGTCGGTACGGGCGACCCGGCCGAGCACCAGGGCCGCTCCCATCCGCTCGGCGGCCTTTTCCAGTCCGGCCAGGTCCGCCTGGCCGAAGGCGCCGCCGGTGACGGCGCGCTCGTCCACCAGGATCGCATCCACCGCGAGCTCGGGGGCGTGGTCGGCGATGACCTCCAGGTGGCGCTGCGGGGTGAAGCCCTCGGTCTCGCCGGGCTGCGGGGCCAGGTTCAGGGTGAGCAGGCGGCGGGCGCGGGTCTCCACCAGCGCCTTGGCCAGCTCGGGCACCAGCAGGTGCGGCAGCACGCTGGTGAACCAGGAGCCCGGGCCGAGCACCACCCAGTCCGCCTCCCGGACGGCGGTGACCGCCTCCGGCACGGCGGGCGGCTCGTCCGGCAGGAGCCGGACGGACTGCACGGTTCCGGGAGTGACCGCGACGTTGGCCTGGCCGCGGACGGCGGCCAGCTCGGCCGGGAAGGCCGGGTCGTGGCCGCGGACGACCGCCTCGATGTCCAGCGGCACCGCCGACATCGGCAGCACCCGGCCCTGCACGTTGAGCAGCCGGCCGACCCAGTCCAGGGCGGTGACCGGGTCGCCGAGCTTCTCCCAGAGCGCGACGATCAGCAGGTTGCCGACGGCGTGGCCGCCCAGCTCGCCGGAGCCGGTGAAGCGCTGCTGGATCACCTCGGACCAGGTGCGGCCCCAGTCGTCGTCGCCGCAGAGCGCGGCGAGCGCCTTGCGCAGGTCGCCGGGGGGCAGCACCCCGAGCTCCTCGCGCAGCCGGCCGCTGGAGCCGCCGTCGTCGGCGACGGTGACCACGGCGGTGAGGTCGGTGGTGAGCCGGCGCAGCGCGGAGAGCGAGGCGGACAGGCCCTGGCCGCCGCCGAGCGCGGTGATCCGCGGGGCCTGGTTGGCCCGGGCCGCATGACCGTTCCGGGGCGCCGGGTGGGGACGGGCCGGGCCGGTGCGGGCCGCCCCGGAGCGGGGCCGGCCGGTCACGGTGGACCGGGCCGGGGCCCCACTCCGGTCGGCGGTCCTGTTCTGGAACTGCCGCCCGGGCACGTATCCCGTCACACCTACCTCGCGTTCCTCTTGCCCGCCGCCGGCCTCCGCCGGCGGCCCGGCAGGGTGCGGCGGCTACTCCCGTCCCATGTCACGGTGGACCAGCACCGTCTCCACTCCGTCGGCGATGAGACGCTTCGTCAGGCGCTCGGACATCGCGACACTGCGGTGCTTGCCACCGGTGCAGCCTACGGCAAGGGTCATGTAACGCTTCCCCTCGCGTCGATAGCCCTCGGTGACAATGCGCAGCAGCTCGGCGTAGCCGTTGAGGAACTCGTTGGCCCCGGGCTGCTCGAAGACGTAGTCGGCGACGTCCGCGTCGGTCCCGGTGCGGGCCCGGAGCTCGGGCACCCAGTGCGGGTTCGGCAGGAAGCGGCAGTCCACCACGAGGTCGGCGTCGACCGGCAGGCCGTACTTGAAGCCGAAGGACATGACCGTGGCGCGCAGCTCGGGCTCGTCGTGGTCGGCGAACTGCGCGTCGAGCTTGGCGCGCAGCTGGTGGACGTTGAGGTTGGAGGTGTCGATCACCAGGTCGGCCTCGCCGCGCAGCTCGCGCAGCAGGTCGCGCTCCTGGGCGATGCCGTCGACGATCCGGCCGTCCGCCTGGAGCGGGTGCGGGCGGCGCACGCTCTCGAAGCGGCGGACGAGGGCCTCGTCGGAGGAGTCCAGGAAGACGACGCGCAGCCGCACGCCGCGCTTCTCCAGCTCGTCCAGCGAGGTCAGCAGGTCGTCGAAGAACTGCCGGCCGCGGACGTCCACGACGGCGCCGATCCGGGCGACGTTGCCCTGGGACCGGGCGCCGAGGTCGACCATGGTCGGGATGAGGGCCGGGGGGAGGTTGTCCACCACGAACCAGCCCAGGTCCTCCAGGCACTTGGCGGCGGTGGAGCGGCCCGCTCCGGACATGCCGGAGATGATCACCAGCTCCGGGGTGTTCTCGCCGCCGGCCTCCGGCCGGGCGGTCCCCCCGTAATCGGACACGGTCACTTCGGTTCCCCGCTCTCGGTGGTTCTGCTGTGGAGAACGCGCGTCGCGCGGCCGTGCTTCCCCGGCCCACTCGGACGAGTGGGTCCGGGGCGCGCCGGCTGACGGGCGGCGTCGGCCGTCATGGCGTCTCCTGGATGGGTGCGGTCTCGGGCGCCGCGGGCGCCGGCTCGTCGGCGCCGTCCTCGATGATCTCGCCCGTGGCGGTGTTCACGGCTGGTGCGGCAGGTGTACGGGACGACAACGCCGCCGCAACGGTCTCCGCCGTCCGCCGGCCGATGCCGGGGACCGCGCAGAGTTCGTCGACGGTGGCCGCCCGGAGCCTCTTCAGCGAGCCGAAGTGCTTGAGCAGCGCCTGACGGCGAGTCTCGCCGAGGCCGGGGACGGAGTCCAGTTCTCCGGCGGTGAGTCGCTTGGAACGCTTGCCGCGCTGGTAGGTGATGGCGAAGCGGTGGGCCTCGTCGCGGACCCGCTGGAGCAGGTAGAGGCCCTCGCTGCTGCGCGGGAGCACGACCGGGTCGTCCTCGCCGGGCAGCCAGACCTCCTCCAGCCGCTTGGCCAGGCCGCAGAGCGCGACGTCGTCGATGCCGAGCTCGTCCAGCGCCCGCCGGGCGGCGGCCACCTGGGGCTGGCCGCCGTCGACCACGAGCAGCTGGGGCGGGTAGGCGAAGCGCTTGGGGCGGCCGTCCTCGGTGCGCGGGCCGTCCTCGGGGCGGTGGCCGTCCTCCTCCGGGCCCTCGGGCTCCTCGGGGACGGCCCACTCGCCGGTCTGCTCGCGCTCCTGGAGGTAGCGGCGGAAGCGGCGGCTGACCACCTCGTGCATCGAGCGGACGTCGTCCTGGCCCTCGAAGCCCTTGATCTGGAAGCGGCGGTACTCGCTCTTGCGTGCCAGGCCGTCCTCGAAGACCACCATGGACGCGACCACGTCCTCGCCCTGGAGGTGGGAGATGTCGAAGCACTCGATGCGCAGCGGGACGCTGTCCAGCTCCAGTGCCTCGGCGATCTCCTGGAGGGCGCGGCTGCGGGTGGTGAGGTCGGAGGCGCGCTTGGTCTTGTGCAGCGCCAGCGCCTGCTGGGCGTTGCGCTGCACGGTGGCCATCAGGTCCTTCTTGTCACCGCGCTGCGGGACGCGCAGGTCGACCTGGGCGCCGCGCAGGCCGCTCAGCCAGTCGCGGACCGGCTCGTCGGGCTCCGGGAGGGCGGGGACGAGCACCTCGCGGGGGACGGACTCGCTGCCGCCGCCGTAGAGCTGCTGGAGGGCGTGCTCGACCAGGCCGGCGGTGTCGACGTCCTCGACCTTGTCGGTGACCCAGCCGCGCTGGCCGCGGACCCGGCCGCCGCGGACGTGGAAGATCTGGACGGCGGCCTCCAGTTCGTCCTCGGCGACGGCCAGCAGGTCGGCGTCGGTGGCGTCGGCGAGGACGATGGCGTTCTTCTCCATGGCCCGCTTGAGCGCGCCGATGTCGTCGCGCAGCCGGGCCGCCTTCTCGTACTCCAGGTCGGCGGCGGCCTCCTGCATCTCGGTCTCCAGCCGGCGCAGGTAGTTGCCGGTGCGGCCGGCCATGAAGTCGCAGAAGTCCTCGGCGAGGGCGCGGTGCTCCTCGGGCGAGACCCGGCCGACGCAGGGGGCTGCGCACTTGCCGATGTAGCCGAGCAGGCAGGGGCGGCCGACCTGACGGGCGCGCTTGAAGACGCCGTTGGAGCAGGTGCGGACGGGGAAGACGCGCAGCAGCAGGTCGACGGTCTCGCGGATCGCCCAGGCGTGGCCGTAGGGGCCGAAGTAGCGCACGCCCTTCCGGTGCGCCCCGCGCATCACCTGGACCCGGGGGTACTCCTCGTTGAGGGTGACGGCGAGTTCCGGATAGCTCTTGTCGTCGCGGTACTTGACGTTGAACCGGGGGTCGAACTCCTTGATCCAGGAGTACTCCAGCTGGAGCGCCTCGACCTCGGTGGAGACCACGGTCCACTCCACCGAGGCGGCGGTGGTGACCATGGTCGCGGTGCGCGGGTGCAGCCCGGCGAGGTCCTGGAAGTAGGAGGAGAGCCGGGGCCGCAGGCTCTTGGCCTTGCCGACGTAGATGACCCGCCCGTGGGCGTCGCGGAACTTGTAGACACCGGGCGAGGCGGGGATCGCGCCCGGCGCCGGGCGGTAGGTGGACGGGTCAGCCATGGGTCCACCGTACCGACTCCGGCCGGGGGCGCGTGCGGGAGATCAACTGCTTCAGCGCGGGGTCACCTTGAGGTTGCCGCCCTCGACCGCCACGGTGTACTCGGGCAGCGGGGTGGGGGCCGGGCCGTCCAGCACGGCGCCGTCGGCGATGCCGAACAGGCTGCCGTGACAGGGGCATTGGATCTTCTGGTTCTTGACCTGGTCGACGATGCAGCCGGCGTGGGTGCACTTGGCGCTGAACGCCTTGTACTGGCCCTCGGCGGGCTGGGTGACGACGATCTTCTTCTCGCGGAAGACGGTGCCGCCGCCGACCGGGACCACGGAGGCGGGGCCGACGTCGACCGGGGTCTTGGCGGCGGAGCCGGAGTCGGAGGAGGACGAGGAGCAGCCGGAGACGGCGAGGGTGCCGCCGGCGGCGAGGACGGCCGCGGCTCCGCAGAGCAGGGTGCGGCGGGTGGGGGCGGCGCCTTCGGGGGCCTCGGACATGTCTTCACTCCTGGTCGCGCGGTGAGCCGCGGGCTGCGGGCCGCCGGGCAGTCTATGCGCCCTCACGAGGACCGCCCCCGGCGCGTCCGGGGGCGGTCGTCTCCGTTCTCGGGTTACTTCTTGGCCGCCGCGGCCGCCCGCTTGCGCGGGGCGCGGGCCTTGGCCGGAGCCTTGACCGGCGCGTCGGCGAAGTCGCCGGGCAGGATGTCGCGCAGGAACTTGCCGGTGTGGCTCTCCGAAACGGCGGCGATCTCCTCGGGGGTGCCCTCGGCGACCACGGTGCCGCCGCCGGAGCCGCCCTCGGGGCCCATGTCGACGATCCAGTCGGCGGTCTTGATGACGTCGAGGTTGTGCTCGATGACGATCACCGTGTTGCCCTTGTCCACCAGGCCGGTGAGCACCTTGATCAGCTTGCTGATGTCCTCGAAGTGCAGACCGGTGGTGGGCTCGTCCAGTACGTAGACGGTCCGGCCGGTGGAGCGCTTCTGCAGCTCGGAGGCGAGCTTGACGCGCTGGGCCTCGCCGCCGGAGAGGGTCGGCGCGGACTGGCCGAGCCGGACGTAGCCGAGGCCGACGTCGTTGAGCGTCCGCAGGTGGCGGGCGATCGCGGGGACGGCCTCGAAGAAGCCGAGGGCCTCCTCGATCGGCATGTCCAGCACCTCGGCGATGGACTTGCCCTTGTAGTGGACCTCCAGCGTCTCCCGGTTGTACCGGGCGCCGTGGCAGACCTCGCACGGCACGTAGACGTCCGGCAGGAAGTTCATCTCGATCTTGATGGTGCCGTCGCCGGAGCAGTTCTCGCAGCGGCCGCCCTTGACGTTGAAGGAGAACCGGCCGGGCAGGTAGCCGCGGACCTTGGCCTCCTGGGTCTCCGCGAACAGCCGCCGGACGTGGTCGAACACGCCGGTGTAGGTGGCCGGGTTGGAGCGCGGGGTGCGGCCGATCGGCGACTGGTCGACGTGCACCACCTTGTCCACCAGTTCGGTGCCGGTGATCCGGGTGTGCCGGCCGGGCACCGTGCGGGCGCCGTTCAGCTCCCGGGCGAGGTGGGTGTAGAGGATGTCGTTGACCAGGGTGGACTTGCCCGAGCCGGAGACGCCGGTGATCGCGGTGAAGGTCCCGAGCGGGAAGCCGACCGTGACGTCCTTGAGGTTGTGCTCGCGGGCGCCGTGCACGGTGAGCTGGCGCTTCCTGTCCCGCGCCCGGCGCTCGTCCGGGATCGGGATGAAGCGCTTGCCGGAGAGGTACTGGCCGGTCAGCGACTCCTTGTTGGCGAGCAGCTGCTTCAGCGAGCCGGAGTGCACCACCTTGCCGCCGTGCTCGCCGGCGCCGGGGCCGATGTCGACCACCCAGTCGGCCATCTTGATGGTGTCCTCGTCGTGCTCGACGACGATCAGCGTGTTGCCGATGTCGCGCAGCCGGACGAGGGTCTCGATCAGCCGGTGGTTGTCGCGCTGGTGCAGGCCGATGGACGGCTCGTCCAGCACGTAGAGCACGCCGACCAGGCCGGAGCCGATCTGGGTGGCGAGCCGGATGCGCTGGGCCTCGCCGCCGGAGAGGGTGCCGGCCGCGCGGTCCAGCGAGAGGTAGTCCAGGCCGACGTCGACCAGGAAGCGCAGCCGCTCGTTGACCTCCTTGAGGACGCGCTCGGCGATCTGCTTGTCGCGGGCGTTGAGCTTCATCGCGCCGAGGAAGTCCGAGCAGTCGCTGATCGACATCGAGGAGACGTCGGCGATCGACCGGTCCTCGACGGTGACCGCGAGCACCACCGGCTTGAGCCGGGTGCCCCGGCAGGTCGGGCAGGGCACCTCGCGCATGTAGCCCTCGAAGCGCTCGCGGCTGGAGTCGCTCTCGGCCTCCTGGTGGCGGCGCTGGATGAACGGCACCGCGCCCTCGAAGCCGGTGCTGTACGAGCGGTCGCGGCCGTAGCGGTTGCGGTAGCGGACCTGCACCTGGTGCTTGTGCCCGTACAGCAGCGCCTTCTTGGCGCGGGCCGGCAGCCCGGCCCAGGGGATGTCGGTGCGGAAGCCCAGCTCGCCGGCGAGGGCGTCGATCAGCCGCTGGAAGTACTCCTTGGTGTGGCCGCCGGACCACGGGTGGATGGCGCCCTCGTCCAGCGAGCGCTCCTCGTCGGGCACCACCAGCTCCGGGTCCACCTCCATCCGGTTGCCGAGGCCGGAGCAGTCCGGGCAGGCGCCGAACGGCGAGTTGAAGGAGAACGAGCGGGGCTCCAGCTCCTCGAACGACACGTCGTCGTAGGGGCAGTAGAGGTGCTCGGAGTACATCCGCTCGCGCTCGGGGTCGTCCTCGGGGAGGTCGACGAAGTCGAGCACGACCATGCCGCCGCTGAGCCGCAGGGCGGTCTCCACCGAGTCGGTCAGGCGGCGCTTGGCGCCCTCCTTGACGGTGAGGCGGTCGATCACCACCTCGACGGTGTGCTTCTCCTGCTTCTTGAGCTTGGGCGGCTCGGCGAGCTGGACCGTCTCGCCGTCCACCCGGGCCCGGGCGTAGCCCTTGGACTGGAGGTCGGCGAAGAGGTCGACGAACTCGCCCTTGCGCTCGCGCACCACCGGGCTGAGCACCTGGAAACGGGTGCCCTCGGCGAGTTCGAGCACCTTGTCGACGATGGCCTGCGGGGACTGCTTGGCGATCGGGCGGCCGCAGTGCGGGCAGTGCGGCTTGCCGATCCGGGCGAACAGCAGGCGGAGGTAGTCGTAGACCTCGGTGATGGTGCCGACGGTCGACCGCGGGTTGCGGTTGGTGGACTTCTGGTCGATCGAGACGGCCGGGGAGAGCCCCTCGATGAAGTCCACGTCGGGCTTGTCCATCTGGCCGAGGAACTGGCGGGCGTAGGACGACAGCGACTCGACGTAGCGGCGCTGACCCTCGGCGAAGATGGTGTCGAAGGCGAGCGAGGACTTGCCGGAGCCGGAGAGGCCCGTGAAGACGATGAGGGAGTCGCGGGGCAGGTCGAGCGAGACGTTCTTGAGATTGTGCTCGCGAGCACCGCGGACGATGAGGCGGTCGGCCACTGCTTCTGGCGCCTTTCTCCGGGGCGAGAGGGCTGGGGAACGGGACTGTGCTTCTTCCAGGATGCGGCAGTCAGCCTACTAGCTCAGGCGTTCGATTAACGACCATGTCCAGCCGGGTCCACCCGAACGAGTGAGGACGGTCTGCGGAGCCTTGACGTGCGGCCCGCGAAAGCCCCTGCTCAGCAGCGCGAAACGGCGGTAGCGTCGTCCGGACGTCACCCCTTCAACGAGCGGGGCCCCGCCCGGGCAACGCGCCGTTCCCCACGGAAGGCCGATCCGATGACCGATCCGAGCACCGACCCGCAGTCCGCCGCGGCCTCCGCCACCGCCGCCCGCTACCTCGCGCTGGTCGAGGAGGCCACCCGGCACCTGCTGCACACCGTCGGCGAGCTCAAGCCCGCGGCCGTCGCCGAGCCCTCCGCGCTGCCCGGCTGGACCCGCGGCCACGTCCTGGCCCACCTCGCCCGCAACGCCGACTCCCTGGTCAACCTGCTGGACGGCGCCCGGACCGGCACCGACATCCCGCAGTACCCGAGCGAGGAGGCCCGCGACCGGGGCATCGAGGAGGGCGCGCCCCGCCCGGCGGAGGTCCAGCTCGCCGACCTGCGCGACAGCGGCGCGCGCTTCGCCGCGGCCGCCGCCCTGCTGCCCGCCGGGGCCTGGGCCGCCGAGGTCCGGCACCGCAGCGGCCTGCTCTTCCCGGCCCGCGAGATCCCCTGGAGGCGCCTGATGGAGGTCGAGTACCACCACGTCGACCTGGACGCCGGCTACACCCCGGCGCACTGGCCGGCCGAGTTCGCCTGCGCCGAGTTCCGGCGCCTCGCCGACCGGCTGTCCGGCGCCGACCTGCCCGCCGTGGAGCTGTTCGCCGAGGACACCGCCGAGCGCGCCGTGATCGGCACCGGCACCCCCGTCCTGGCGGTCGAGGGCCCCGTCCGCGCCCTGCTCGCCTGGCTCTCCGGGCGCGCCGACGGCGACGGCCTGCGCCGCACCCCCGACACCGCCCTCCCCGTCCTCCCCCCGCTGGGCTGAGCGGCCCCCCAGGCGCGAGGATGACCGTGAACCTGTAGCCCGACAAGGAGCGGACGGATGACGTACCACGGAGCGGTCAAGGTCGGCGGGCCGCCGGACGTGCGCGAGCTGGCGCACCTGATCATCACCAAGGTGGCGGTCGGCCCCTACGACAACAACGCCTACCTGCTGCGCTGCCGCGACACCGACGAGCAGCTGCTGATCGACGCGGCGGCGGACGCGCCGGTGCTGCTGGAGTCGGTCGGCCCCAGCCTGGCCACCGTCGTCACCACCCACCGGCACCGCGACCACTGGGGCGCGCTGGCCGAGGTGGTCGCCGCCACCGGCGCGCGCACCGCGGCCGGCGAGCACGACGCGGAGGGCATCGACGTGCCCACCGCGCTGCCGCTCGCGGACGGCGACACCCTCGCGGTGGGCCGCTGCGCGCTGACCGTCCGGCACCTCGTCGGGCACACCCCCGGGGCGATCGTGCTGGTCTACGACGACCCGCAGGGCCACCCGCACGTGTTCACCGGCGACTGCCTGTTCCCCGGCGGGGTCGGCAACACCTGGGGCGACAAGGCGGCCTTCGAGAGCCTCTTCCGGGACGTCAACGAGAAGGTCTTCGACGTCCTCCCGGACGAGGCCTGGGTCTACCCCGGCCACGGCAACGACACCACCCTCGGCGCCGAGCGCCCGCACCTGGCCGAGTGGCGCGAGCGCGGCTGGTAGGCCTCCGCACGCGCAACGGGGCGGGCCCGCGACCACTGCTCGGTCGCGGGCCCGCCCCGTGCGCGGGGGCGCCTCGTCAGGCGTCCAGCTTCTGCGGCTCCTCCGGCTCGGCCAGGGCCGCCCGCTTGGAGGCCATCAGGCTGGTCACGGTGGTGACGGCGAGGACGACCACGATGAAGCCCAGCGAGAACGGGATGCCGATCTCCGGCACGTGCACGCCCTGCTCGTGGAGCGCGTGCAGCACCAGCTTCACGCCGATGAAGCCGAGGATCACCGACAGGCCGTACGAGAGGTGGACCAGCTTCTTCAGCAGGCCGCCGATCAGGAAGTACAGCTGGCGCAGGCCCATCAGGGCGAAGGCGTTGGCGGTGAAGACGATGTACGGGTCCTGGGTCAGACCGAAGATCGCCGGGATCGAGTCCAGCGCGAACAGGACGTCGGTGGTGCCGATCGCCAGCATGACGATCAGCATCGGGGTCATCAGCCGGCGGCCGTTCTCCCGGATGAAGAGCTTGGTGCCGTGGTACTTGTCGGTCGACGGGAAGCGCTTCTCGATCGACTTGAGGAGGCGGTTCTCCTCGAACTCCTCGTCCTCCTCGTCGGCCCGCGCCTCCTTGATCAGCTTCCACGCCGTCCAGATCAGGAAGCCGCCGAAGATGAAGAACACCCAGGAGAACTGGGCGACCAGCGCGGCGCCGCCGGCGATGAAGACCGCGCGCAGCACCAGGGCGATGATCACGCCGAACATCAGTACGCGCTGCTGGTAGATCCTGGGCACCGCGAACTTGCCCATGATCAGGATGAACACGAAGAGGTTGTCGACGCTGAGCGACTTCTCGGTGATGTAGCCGGCGAAGAACTCCCCGGCCGGCGTCGCGCCGGAGTGCCACCAGAGGAAACCGCCGAAGATCGCCGCCAGCACGATCCAGACCGTGGTCCAGATCCCGGCTTCCTTGATCGACACCTCGTGCGGCTTGCGGCCGCCGATGAAGAAGTCGGCGGTGATGAGGGCCAACAGCACCACGATGGTGCCGACCCAGAGGCTTACGGAAACGTCCACTACTGCTCCTCCGGCAGGTAGGCGAGACAGTCATCGTCACTGCCGGAGGTCTCTTCCGCCCGTCGGACGCACGGTGGCGCGCCCGCGGACCAGCGCCCCGGGGCACCGCGACGGGTGCCCGTGATGACGGGGACGGCTGCGTGGGAATACTCCCCTCCGCTGCCAAGAAGGGTAACAGCATCACCAAAGAAAGGTAAAGAAGGTAAAGACCCGTCAGAACCGCCGGCCGGGCGGCGCCCCGCTCGGCCCCCGCTACAGGAACGGCTCGATGGCCGGCAGCAGGTCCTGGAAGGTCCGCCCCTTGGCCGGGGCGCCGATCGCCTGCATCTCCCAGCCGCCGTTGCCGTCCCGGAACACCTTCGCCATGACCTGGCCGGTGTGCGGGCCGCCGCCGGTCAGCTCGTAGCGGGCCAGCTCCAGCCCGGTCGACTCGTCCACCAGCCGGCAGTGCGCGTTCCGCACCTCGGCGAAGGTCTGCCCGGTGTACGAGCTGACCGTGAACACCACCTGGGTGATCTGCGCCGGCACGTGCGCCAGGTCGACCAGGATCGACTCGTCGTCCTCGCCCGCGCCGGCCCCGCCCACCAGATTGTCCCCGGTGTGCCGCACGGAGCCGTCGGCGCTCTCCAGGTGCTGGAAGAACACCACGTCGGACGGGGTCCGCTCGGCGTACAGCAGCGCCGAGGCGTCCAGGTCGATCTGCCGGGTCCGGCTGCCGAACAGGCCCCGCCGGGGCGCCGCCTTCCAGCCCAGGCCCATCCGGACCACGGTGAGCGTCTCCCCCGGCCCCTTCTGCAGGCTGACCCGCTGGCCCTTGGCAAGGTTCACCGACACGGCGCATGCCCTCTCTGCCCGGCCGCGCGGGAACCCCCGCGCCGGCTCCACGGTGGAACACCCCGTTGCCGTCCCCCGGCTGAGGCCCCCTCTTCCGGCCGCCCGTCCCCGGGCGGCACCGCGAGCCAGCCTAGGCCCTGCGGCCGAACCCGCTGCCCGCCCCGTACCCCTTTGTGGCAGGGCTGAGACACCGCCGGGCTTGACCGGGAACGGAACCGGCCACTCCCGGCGGGGAGGCCGGCGCGAAGGCGCCGGGGCCGCCGGGGCCCGCCTCAGGCGATACCGGCCTCGCGCATCTGCCGCAGCTCCTTCTTCAGCTCCTTGACCTCGTCGCGCAGCCGGGCCGCCACCTCGAACTGGAGGTCGACGGCGGCGGCGTGCATCCGCTCGGTCATCGACTGGATCAGCTCGGCCAGCTCGGCCGCCGGCAGCGACTTCGCCGGCTTGCGCTCGGCGCCGAG
>NZ_JBHVIV010000011.1:154354-164059 GCF_042799475.1 Kitasatospora sp. NPDC057692
GTCGACGGCGGCGGCGTGCATCCGCTCGGTCATCGACTGGATCAGCTCGGCCAGCTCGGCCGCCGGCAGCGACTTCGCCGGCTTGCGCTCGGCGCCGAGCGCCGGCACCGGGGCCTTGCCGCCCTTCCCGCCCGCGCCGCGGTAGCCGCTGGACAGCAGCTCGCCGGTGTCCACGTCCTCGCGGGCGAGGGTGTCCAGGATGTCGCCGATCTTCTTGCGCAGCGGCTGCGGGTCGATCCCGTGCTTCTTGTTGTACGCCTGCTGGACCTCCCGGCGGCGGTTGGTCTCCTCGATGGCCTTCTCCATCGCCGGGGTGATCCGGTCCGCGTACATGTGGACCTGGCCGGAGACGTTGCGGGCGGCGCGGCCGATGGTCTGGATCAGCGAGGTGCCGGAGCGCAGGAAGCCCTCCTTGTCCGCGTCCAGGATCGCCACCAGGGAGACCTCCGGGAGGTCCAGGCCCTCGCGCAGCAGGTTGATGCCGACCAGCACGTCGTACTCGCCGGCCCGCAGCTCGCGCAGCAGCTCGACGCGGCGCAGCGTGTCGATGTCGCTGTGCAGGTACCGCACCCGGATGTCCAGGCCGAGCATGTAGTCGGTGAGGTCCTCGGCCATCTTCTTGGTGAGCGTGGTGACCAGGACGCGCTCGTCCTTCTCCACCCGCTTGCGGACCTCGTGCACCAGGTCGTCGATCTGGCCCTCGGTCGGCTTGACGATCACCTCGGGGTCGATCAGGCCGGTCGGGCGGATGATCTGCTCGACCTGGCCGTCGCCCCGCGACAGCTCGTACGGGCCCGGGGTCGCCGACAGGTAGACGGTCTGGCCGATCCGCTCCAGGAACTCCTCCCACCTCAGCGGGCGGTTGTCCATCGCCGACGGCAGCCGGAAGCCGTGCTCGACCAGGGTGCGCTTGCGCGAGGCGTCGCCCTCGTACATCGCGCCGATCTGCGGGACGGTGACGTGCGACTCGTCGATCACCAGGAGGAAGTCGTCCGGGAAGTAGTCGAGCAGGGTGTTCGGCGGGGAGCCGGGCTCGCGGCCGTCGAAGTGCATCGAGTAGTTCTCCACGCCGGAGCAGGTGCCGATCTGGCGGAGCATCTCGATGTCGTAGGTGGTGCGCATCCGCAGCCGCTGGGCCTCCAGGAGCTTGCCCTGCTTCTCCATCCGGGCGAGGGTCTCCTCCAGCTCCTTCTCGATGCCGTTGACCGCGCGCTCCATCCGCTCCGGGCCCGCCACGTAGTGCGAGGCCGGGAAGACGTGGATGGCCTCGGGCTGGCTGATGATCTCGCCGGTGAGCGGGTGCAGCGTGTACAGCGCCTCGATCTCGTCGCCGAACATCTCGATCCGGACGGCCAGCTCCTCGTAGACCGGGAAGATCTCGATGGTGTCGCCGCGCACCCGGAAGGTGCCGCGGGTGAAGGCGAGGTCGTTGCGGGTGTACTGGATGTCGACGAAGCGCCGCAGCAGGACGTCCCGGTCGATCTCCTCGCCGACCTTCAGCTGCACCATCCGGTCCACGTACTCCTGCGGCGTGCCGAGGCCGTAGATGCAGGAGACCGACGCGACCACGATCACGTCCCGGCGGGTGAGCAGCGAGTTGGTCGCCGAGTGCCGCAGCCGCTCGACCTCCTCGTTGATCGAGGAGTCCTTCTCGATGTAGGTGTCCGTCTGCGGGACGTACGCCTCGGGCTGGTAGTAGTCGTAGTACGAGACGAAGTACTCGACCGCGTTGTTCGGCAGCAGCTCGCGGAACTCGTTCGCCAGCTGCGCGGCCAGCGTCTTGTTCGGCGCCATCACCAGGGTGGGCCGCTGCAGCTTCTCGATCATCCAGGCCGTGGTGGCCGACTTGCCGGTACCGGTGGCACCGAGCAGGACGACGTCCTTCTCCCCGCCCCGGATCCGCCGCTCCAGCTCCGCGATCGCCGCCGGCTGGTCACCGTTGGGCTGGTAGGGACTGACGACCTCGAAGGGCGCCACTGACCGCTCAATACTCGTGATGGGTCGCACGCCTCCACCGTACGACCCGCCACCGACAACCGAGCACCCTTCCCTCAGCCGCGTGCGCCTCGCACCTCAGCTCCGGGCGCTGTCGCGGGCGAGGGCGACGAGGCGGGAGACGGCGCGGAGGTACTTCTTGCGGTAGCCGCCGCGGAGCATCTCCTCGGGGAAGACCCGGTCGAAGGGGAGGCCGGAGGCGGTGACGGGGAGTTCGCGGTCGTACATGCGGTCGGCGAGGACGACCAGGCGCAGGGCGGTGGACTGGTCGTCGACCTGGCGCACGCCGCGCAGGCAGACGGCGGTGACGTCGTCCAGCAGGGCGCCGTAGCGGCTGGGGTGGACGACGGAGAGGTGGGCGAGCAGGGCGTCGAAGTCGTCGAGGGAGGCGCCCGGGGTGCGGGCGGCGACGGCGTCCACCTCGGCGTCGCCGTAGGGCGGCGGGGCGTCCGGCAGGCCGCGGTGGCGGTAGTCCTGGCCGTCGATCCGCATCGGGCGGAAGTGCGCGGACAGGCCCTGGATCTCGCGGAGGAAGTCGGCGGCGGCGAAGCGGCCCTCGCCGAGCTTCTCGGGCAGGGTGTTGGAGGTGGCGCAGAGCTTGACGCCGTTCTCCACCAGGCGGCCGAGCAGGGTGGAGACCAGGACGGTGTCGCCCGGGTCGTCGAGCTCGAACTCGTCGATGCAGAGCAGCCGGTGCCCGGAGAGGGTCTGCACGGCCTGCTGGAAGCCGAGCGCGCCGACCAGGTTGGTCAGCTCGACGAAGGTGCCGAAGGCCTTGGGGCCGGGGGCGGCGTGCCAGAGCGAGGCGAGCAGGTGGGTCTTGCCGACGCCGTAGCCGCCGTCCAGGTAGACGCCGGCCGGGCCGGCCGGGGCCGGGGCGCTGCGGCGGAACCAGCTGCGCTTGGGCGCGGAACCGTTTCCGCTGTTGAGCGTGCCGGCGAACTCCTCCAGGACCTGCACGGCCTCGTACTGGCTGGGCTGGGCCTGGTCCGGGATGTACGTCCCGAAGCTCACGTCGGAGAAGCGCGGCGGCGGCACCATCTCGGCGACCAGGCGCTCGGCGGGGACGACGGGACGCCGGGCGGTGAGGGCTATCGGCTCGGTCGCGGTGGCGGGGCGGGAAGCTGCGGGCACGGTGGTAAAGGGTACGCCTGGTCGCGGGGGCTCCGGGACGGCGGTCACCGAACTGCCGGTGGAACACTGGTGGCATGCAACAGCTGATCAGCCCGGTGGCGCGGACCTTCGACGACCCGAGTTCGCTGGAGGCGCTGGCCGCCGTCTACGCGTACCCCGAACAGGTGAACGGGGGGCGGCCCTGGCTGCGCGCCAACATGGTGGCGGGGCTGGACGGCGGGGCCCGGCTGGACGGGCTCTCCGAGGGGCTCTCCGGCGACGCCGACAAGCGGATCTTCGGTGTGCTGCGGGCGCTGTCTGACGTGGTGCTGGTGGGGGCCGAGACGGTGCGGGCCGAGGGGTACCGGCCGGCCCGGGCGCGGGCCGACTTCGCCGACGCGCGCCGGGCGGCCGGGCAGGCGCCGGCGCCCGCGATCGCGGTCGTCAGCCGCTCGCTCGGGCTGGACCTCGCGTCGCCGCTGTTCACCGAGCCACTGGTGCGCACCGTGGTGATCACCACCGAGGACGCCCCGGCGGACAGTCTGGCGGCGGTGGCCGAGGTCGCCGACGTGATCACGGCCGGCCGGGGCTCGGTGGACCTGCGGGCGGCGGTCGCGGCGCTGGTCGAACGGGGCTGGACCCGGCTGCTGACCGAGGGCGGGCCCCGGCTGCTGGGGCAGCTGGCCGCCGAGGACCTGCTGGACGAGCTGTGCCTGTCGCTGGCGCCGCTGCTCACGGGCGGCGACGCGCCGCGCATCCTGCACGATGCGCACCTGCCCGACGTGCAGCGGATGCGACTGGTCTCATTGATCGAGCAGAAAGGATTCCTCTTCACCCGCTACCTGCGTCCGGCCACCCCGTGACCCCGGGATCGTGATCCCGCTCCCACTTGGGGCCTCCTCCGCGTGGCCCGTGTGCCGGGTGGGGAGCGTGCGGAAAGCTTCCGCCGGGCAGTATGGGATGCGAAGCCGGAGCCCGGGGGCCGGCGACTGGAAGGGACTCACGTGTTCAAGACGGTACTGATGATCGAAAAGGCGCTCTCCGACGCGGACGTGGCGCTGGTCACCACGCTCCACAGCGAGGAGAAGGTGTCCTTCGTCGTCCTGATGCAGCCGCGCGGCAAGCAGGACGAACTGCTGCGGGCGCTCGACGACGTCGCGCTCGGCCATCTCGACAAGGTGGTGCGCGAGCACGACGAGTCCGAGAGCGGGCCGACGGTCGCCACCGAGTCGCTGGAGCACAGCCTGCGCCACCTGCGGCGGGCCGGTGCCGAGGCGGTCGGCGAGCTGGTCGAGGAGTCGCCGCTGGAGCGGCTGCGCGCCGTGGTCGAGGAGCACCACGCCGACGAGGTGGTGGTGCTCACCTCCCCGCACTTCGTGGAGGAGTTCTTCCACCGTGACTGGGCCTCCCAGGCCCGCCACAAGGTGGGTGTCCCGGTGCTGCGGCTGTTCGCCAGCGACTCCTGACGCGACCCCGACGTGGTGCAGAATCGTCCTTGCGGTCCGGCCGCGAGGACGATTCGCACGCCGTCCGCCCCTCCCCTGATCCCCGCCCGTACGGAGCCCCGCCTTGAACGACGCCGCGCACGACCTGCACGCCCCGCACTTCATCGGCATCGGCGGCGCCGGGATGTCCGGCCTGGCGAAGATCCTCGCGGTGCGCGGGGCCAGCGTCTCCGGCAGCGACGCCAAGGAGTCCGAGACCGTCCGCGCGCTGCGCGCCCTCGGCGCCGGCGTGCACATCGGGCACGCCGCCGAGCACGTGCCGGAGGGCGCGAGCAGCATCGTCGTCTCCAGCGCCATCCGCGCCGACAACCCGGAGCTGGCCGCCGCCCGCGAGCGCGGCATCCCGGTCGTCCACCGCTCCGACGCGCTGGCCGCGCTGATGGGCGGGCGCCGGGCACTGGCCGTGGCCGGCACCCACGGCAAGACCACCACCACCAGCATGCTCGCCGTCGCCCTCGGCGAGCTGGGCCTGGACCCGTCCTACGCGATCGGCGGCGACCTCGACGCGCCCGGCTCCAACGCCCACCACGGCACCGGCGAGATCTTCGTCGCCGAGGCCGACGAGAGCGACCGCAGCTTCCACAAGTACGCGCCCGAGGTGGCGATCGTGCTCAACGTGGAGCTGGACCACCACGCCAACTACGCCTCGATCGACGAGATCCACGAGTCCTTCGAGACCTTCGTCGGCCGGATCGTGCCCGGCGGCACCCTGGTCGTCTCCGCCGACCACGACGGCGCCCGCGAGCTGACCGCCCGGGTGGCCGGCCGCGCGGACCTGAAGGTGGTCACCGTCGGCGCCGCCGAGGACGCCGACCTGCGCGTCCTGTCGGTCGTCCCGCACGGCATGACCAGCGAGGTCACCGTGCTGCTGGACGGCGCCGAGCTGGCCTTCACCGTCTCGGTGCCGGGCCGGCACTACGCCCACAACGCGGTCGCCGCGCTGGCCGCCGGCGTCGCGCTCGGCGTCCCGGCCGCCGACCTGGCCAAGGCGCTCGGCGCCTACACCGGTGTGCGCCGCCGGCTCCAGCTCAAGGGCGAGGCGGGCGGCGTCCAGGTGATCGACTCCTACGCCCACCACCCGACCGAGATGACCGCCGACCTGGAGGCGATCCGGGAGGCCACCGCCGGCCGCGTGCTGGTGGTCTTCCAGCCGCACCTGTTCAGCCGCACCCAGCAGCTCGCCGAGGAGATGGGCGCCGCGCTGGCGCTCGCCGACGCCTCCGTGGTGCTCGACATCTACCCGGCCCGCGAGGACCCGATCCCCGGCGTCACCAGCGAGCTGATCATCGACGCCGCCCGCCGGGCCGGTGCCGAGGTGACCGCCGAGCACGACTTCGCCGCCGCCCCCGCGGTGCTGGCCGGCCTGGCCCGCCCGGGCGACCTGCTGCTCACCATGGGCGCGGGCGACGTCACCAACCTGGGTGCGGAAATCCTGGAGTGCCTCACCGGCGTTGCCACCAACGTCTGAGTCCCCGGACGAGTCCCGGACCCGTCGCGACCTGGAGCTGTCATGAGCTACGAGATCGAGAAGACCGACGCCGAATGGCGCGCCCAGCTCACCCCCGAGGAGTACCACGTCCTCCGGGAGGCCGGCACCGAGCGCCCGTTCACCGGCGAGTACACCGACACCAAGACGGTCGGCGTCTACGGCTGCCGGGCCTGCGGCGCCGAGCTGTTCAGCTCGGAGACCAAGTTCGACAGCCACTGCGGCTGGCCGTCCTACTACGCGCCGCTGGCCGGGGACCGCGTCCAGTACATCGAGGACACCTCGCTCGGCATGCGCCGGGTGGAGGTCCGCTGCGCCCGCTGCGGCGGCCACCTGGGCCACGTCTTCGAGGGCGAGGGCTACGGCACGCCGACCGACCAGCGCTACTGCATCAACTCGGTCTCGCTGACGCTGAAGCCTGCGGAGTAGCGCGGAGCACGAGGAGGCCCGGGCACCCGAGGGTGTCCGGGCCTCCTCGTGTCATCCGGCGACCGGGGTGAAGCGGACCGGGAGGCGGACCAGGGCGCGGTGGAAGGGGCCGGGGCGCCACTGGAGGGCCTCGGCGGGCTCGGCGAGTTCGAGGTCGCCGATCCGGCTGGTCAGCTGCTCGATCGCGGTGATCGCGATCAGCAGGGCGGGGTCCCGGGCCGGGCAGGCGTGCGGGCCGGCCGCCCAGGCCAGGTGCGCGGACTCGCCGCTGCGCAGTTCGGCGGTTTCCGCGGTGGCGGCGGGCGGGGCGGCCTGGGAGTTGGCGGCCGCGTAGGAGACCAGGACCAGCGAGCCCGCCGGGATCGCGCGGCCGTGCAGGGTGACGTCGACCCGCGGGTAGTGGGCGGAGAGGTTGGCCAGCGGCGGCTCGTGCCAGAGCACCTCGTCGATCGCCTGGTGCGCCGTCATCGCCCCGCCGAACAGCGAGCCGGCGTAGCGGGCGTCGGTGAGCAGGCGCAGCAGGGCGTTGCCGATGAGGTTGGTGGTCGGCTCGTTGCCCGCGATCATGGTGAGGGTGATCTGCCGGACCACCTCGTCGTTGTCCAGTCCCGCCGGATGGGTGAGGAACCACGAGGTCAGGTCGTGCCGGGGACGTTCGCGGCGCTCGGCGACCATCCCGGTGACCACCTCGACGAGGTCCGCGTACGCGGCCACCGCGTGCCGGGTGGACTCGATCGAGCCGACGATGCCCACCACCAGCCGCTCGCGGTGCTCGTCGGGCACGCCGAAGCCGGTGGTGAGGACGTGGACGGGCAGCCGGCGGGCGTAGTCGGCGATGAGGTCGGCGGAGCCGGTCTCCCCGAAGGCGTCGATCAGCCGGTGGGCGACCTCGGCGACCCGGCGCTGCAGCAGGTGCGGCTCCAGCAGCGCCAGGCCGTCGGTGATCACCTGGCGGTAGCGGGCGTGCGTCGCTCCGTCGCTGAACAGCGCGGTCGGCCGGTAGCCGAGCACCGGCAGCAGCGGGGAGTCCGCCGGGACGGTCCGCTGCCAGGCGCGGGAGTCCTTGGAGAAGGTGTCGGTGTCGCGCAGCAGGTCGAGGGCGGCCTGGTAGTCGGTGACCAGCAGGGCCCCGACGCCGGGCGCGATCTCCACCTCGGCGATCGGGCCCTGTCGGCGCAGCCGCTCGTAGACGGCCTGCGGTTCGGCGGCGAAGGCCGGGCCGTGGAGGGCGATCGGGGGGTGGGCGGCGGGGGCGGTCATGGCTGCTCCGGGGCGGCGGGGAGGCCGTGCAGGACGTGCTCGGTGAGCGCGATCAGGGCGTCCAGGCTGGAGCCGCGCTCCCGGGCGTCGCAGAGCACCAGCGGGGTGCTCGGGTGCAGGTCGAGGTGGCTGCGCAGCACCGCGGCCGGGTGGATCGGGGCGTCGGGGAAGCGGTTGACGGCGACCGCGTAGGGCAGTCCCTGCTCCTCGACCATGTCCATGATCTCGAAGGAGTCGGCGAGCCGGCGGGTGTCCGCCAGGACGAGGGCGCCGATGGCGCCGCGCGCGATGTCCTGCCAGAGCGGGAAGAACCGCCGCTGGCCGGGGGTGCCGAACATGTAGAGCACCAGCTCGCCGGGCAGGGTGAGCCGGCCGAAGTCGACCGCCACCGTGGTGGTGGTCTTGCCCGGCAGGCCGGCCACGTCGTCGACGGGGGCGCCGGTCTCGGTCATCGCCTCCTCGGTGTGCAGGGTCGGGATCTCCGAGAGGGTGCGGATGAAGGTGGTCTTGCCGACCCCGAACGGGCCGGCGACCACCAGCTTCATCAGCGTCTGTTCGGGGTCGGGCAGGTAGCCCACCCGGTCCGGCCGCCCCGGACCGGGCGGATTACCGGAGAGTGCGGAGTCCAACGAGGAGCCTCTCGACGAGGGAGCGGTCGGTCTGCTGGGCGCGGGGGATCGGCGCGCGGGCGTGCAGGCAGCCCGCCTCGACCAGATCGGCCGCGAGGAAGACCGTGGCGCTGACCGGCAGCCGCAGGTGTGCGGCCGCCTCCACCACGGTGAGCGCGCCGGGTCGTAAGAGGTCCCAGAGCCGTCGGTGCTCCGCCTCCAGCTCCGCGAGCGCCGACGGCCGGTCGGCGCCGGTCGCGAACAGCACGGTGAGCCGTTCGAAGCCGTCGCCGCCCGGGCGGGTCCGGCCGCCGGTGGCCAGGTAGGCGGGCACCATCCGCCTGCGGGGGGTGGGGGTCATGACCGCGCGGGGGCGTCCTGCCGCCTGGCCGGGCTCGCCAGGGCCCGGCCCAGGGCGGCGACCTGGACCTGCATCTGGTAGGCGACGTTGCCGAGCTGGGCCTCGGGCGTGGTGAACACCGCGAGCGAGGTGTTCACCCCGGCCGGGACGACGACGGCGAAGCCCAGGTCGGACTCGACCACGGTCTGCGCCAGCCGGGGCTGCTCGACGTCGGTGAAGGCGGTGGTGAACGCCCGGGCGGCGGCGTGCACGGTGGCGGTCATCGCGGCGACCCGCTCGGCCGAGGCGCGGGCCAGGCCGTCCGAGGCGGCCTCGACCAGGCCGTCGCCGGTGGCGATCACCGCGTGCACGACGCCCGGCAGTTCCAGGAGCGGGGTCAGCACCCAGGCGATGCCGTCGGTGTCGGACGGGCTGGGCGTGGTGCTGGTGGGGCTGGGCGTGCTGCTCACAGCGCGGCTCCTCAGGGGGTCTGGGTGGTGCGGCGGCCGGACGCGTCCGCGGGACCGACGCCGGTGCGGGCGGCGTCGGGGCGGGGCGGGGTCGCCAGGTCGGCGCCGGTGGGGCCGGTCGCCGCGGGGGACGGGGGGTGGGGGCTGGGGCCGGGGCCGGCCGGGTCGGCGGCCTCGGGGTCGGTGCGGGTGCCGGCGGCCGCGCGGGTCCCGGCGGCCTCGGCGACAGCCTCGGCCTCGGCGACGGCGGCGCGGCCGGAGCCGGTGCCGTGCTGGAGCGCCTGCCAGCGGGCGGCGGCCTGCTCGGGCGTCCGCACCGGCCGGACGGCGGCGGCCTGATCCGGCGTTCCGGCGGGGGCGGCCTGCGGGGTCGGCGCCAGCGGCCGGCGCCGGCGGCGGCTGGGCAGGCCGGTGCCGTCGTCCGCCGGGCCGGGACCGTCCGGAACCGCGCGCACCGGCGGGACGGCGTGCACCGGCGGCTCCTCCGACGGCCCGGGGG
>NZ_JBHVIV010000012.1:0-140787 GCF_042799475.1 Kitasatospora sp. NPDC057692
CGGGAGCGCGCCGAGGCCGGGGGAGCGGGTGCGCCGGACGACGCGGCGACCACCGAGCTGCGGGCCGTGCAGGATCGCGGCCCGACGGATCCGCGGACCGGGCCGACGGATCCGCGGACCGGGCCGACGGATCCGCGGACCGGGCTCGGCAACGAGGCGACGCAGGAGCTCTCGCTGCGTGGCCGGGGCACCGGTGCGGCGGACCTCACCGCGACGGCGAAGCTTCCGGTGGTGCCGGACGCGCCGGCCGGGCCGTCGGCCGACGAGACGGCGGTGCTGCCGCGGATCCCGGCGGAGGCCGCCGACCGGACGGCGGTGCTGCCGAGGATCGGTTCGGGCGCCCCGGCCGATCAGGCGCCCCCGGCCCGCCGGCAGGGCGAGCGGGCGGTCGCGGAGGAGCGCCCGGTGGAGCGCACCCGTGAGCTCCCGGTGGTCGACCCGCGGCAGGACCCGCCCGCCGAGGACACGCGGCCGCGCCCGGACTGGGCCGAGGAGACCCCGCTGGACGACCTGCCGAGCCTGACCGACACCCTGCTCGGCTCGCGCGAGGAGTGGGCCCGCTGGGGTCACGACGACCGTCCCCGTCCGGATGGTGCCGGCGGCCAGGGCCGCCAGGACGGCCGGTCCGGCCAGGGCGCTCCGGAGGGCCGGTCCGATCAGGGCGGCCAGGACGGCGGCAAGGGCAAGGGCCGTCGCTGGGGCCGGCGGGGCTGACGGCACCGCGGCCGGGCCGCCGACCGGACCCGGCCGGTGCCCGGCCGGGTTCCCGCGCGGCCCGGGACCGTCGTAGCGGCCACGTATGCTCGACGGCGGGAGCGGGAGAGGCGGTCGGCGCGGCGCGCCCGGCCGGTCCCGGTTCCCGCCGCCGCCGGTACGGGCGGGGCGGCAGGTCCGTAGCGAGCTTGGGAGCAGCAGTGGCCGTCTGGGACGACCTGGTGGGCCAGGAGCGGGTGGTCGAGCAACTGACCGCCGCCGCCCGGGCGGCCGGGGCGATCGTCGGTGCCGGGCGCGGCGCCGAGCCGCAGGCGGGCGGCAACGCCTCGCTGATGACGCACGCCTGGCTGTTCACCGGGCCGCCCGGGGCCGGCCAGACCACCGCCGCCCGCGCCTTCGCCTCCGCGCTCCAGTGCACCAGCCCCGACCTCGCGCTCGGCGGCACGCCCGGCTGCGGCTTCTGCGACGGCTGCCACACCGTCCTCGCGGGCAGCCACGCCGACGTGAAGTACGTCCGCACCGACGGCCTGTCCATCGGCGTCGGCGACATGCGCGACCTCGTGCTGCGCGCCTCCAGCTACCCGACCGGCGGCCGCTGGTCGGTGATCCTGGTCGACGCCGCCCACCGGCTCACCGAGGCCGCCGCCAACGCACTGCTCAAGGGCGTGGAGGAGCCGTCCCCGCGCACCGTCTGGCTGCTCTGCGCCCCCTCGGTGCAGGACGTGCTGCCGACCATCCGCTCCCGCTGCCGCCTGCTGGTGCTGCGCACTCCGGCGGCCGACGCGGTCGCCGACATGCTGGTGCGGCGCGACGGCGTCGAACCGCACACCGCCCGGCTCGCCGCGCTGGCCGGCCAGGGCGACGTCGACCGCGCACGCCGGCTGGCCGTCGACGAGCAGGCCCGCACCCGCCGCACCGACGTGCTGCGGATCCCGCTGGAGGTCGGCGACATCGGCGGCTGCCTGGCCGCCGCCCAGCGCCTGGTCGACACCGCCAAGGCCGACGCCGAGGCGCTCGCGGAGACCCAGGACGCCAAGGAGACCGACGACCTCAAGGCCGCGTACGGCGCGGCCGAGGGCGGCAAGGCGCCGCGCGGCATGGCCGGAGCGGTCAAGGAACTGGAGAAGCGGCAGAAGAGCCGGGCCACCCGGACCCGCCGCGAGACCCTCGGCGTCGCCCTGCTCGACCTGCTCGGCTTCTACCGGGACGTCCTGGCGCTCCAGCTCGGCTCCACCGGAGTGCTGGCCAACGAGGACCAGCGGCAGGCGCTGGACCGGGTCGCCCAGGCCGGTCCGCCGGAGTCCACGCTGCGCCGGATCGAGGCGGTGCTCGCCTGTCGGCGGGCGCTGGACCGCAACGTCGACCCGCTGCTCGCCGTCGAGGCGATGACCGTGGCGCTGCGCGCGGGCTGAGCCGCCGGTGCGGTGCGGACGGCGCGTCCGTTCGGCCTGCTCGCCCCCCGTGGCATCCCACCTTCGAGTGAACGTGCGTTACGCGCCGGGCACACGCCTGTGCGAACCCCGGATCGTCTTGCACGCTGGGGGCCGACTGCGCCCCACCGCCGGGGCCGTCGCGTCCCCGTTACGGTGCCGGGCCCGACCGGTCGACCGGCCCTCCTCCGAGGTGGTGCGTCCCATGGTCCGTTCGCTTCTGCTCGTCCCGCTGCTGGCCGCCGCCGGGGGCGGCGTCTGGTTGGCCCGCGGCGCGCTGCTGCGCTGGCGCGACCTGCGGGCCGCCGCGACGTACGAGCTGGCCGGGGAGCAGCGGCCGATGCTGGTGCGGGCGGCCGGGGCGATGGTCTGCGGGGTCTGCGTGACCGTGCTGACGCTGTTGACGGCGCTGGGCACCTTCGGCGCGCTGGGCGGCGGCGGGGCCGACGGGGCGGCCGGCCCGGACGGTCCGTTCGGTCCGGCGGGCTCGTACGGGTCGTTCGCCGACCGGTTCGACGGAGTGGAGGCCGGGGCCGCCGGCCTCGGCGGGGGCCGGCAGGCGGCCCCGCCGGTCGGGCCCGAGGACGCCGTCGCCGCGGGCGCCCCGGCCGTGCCGACGCCGTCCCCCGCGCCGGTCGTCAGCCGGTTCGACAGCGTCGGCCACCCGGGCGGCGGCGAACTGCTGCAGTCCGCCGTGCCCGGTCCGGACGGCCACCCGCGCAACGTTCGGGTCTGGCTGCCCGCCCAGTACGCCAAGGACCCGAACGCCCGCTTCCCGGTCGTCGTGATGCACGCCGCCACCCCCCGGAAGACCGCCGACGCCGAGGTCCCGGACGTGTTCGAGGGCCTCGCCTCGGCCGTGCAGAGCGCCAGGTCCAAGCCGTTCATCCTGGTCGCCCCCGAGGCGCCGAACGGCACCGCGCACCCCTGCGAGCTGGTCGCCGCCGCCCCGATGGCCGTCGCCGACGACGCCGCGCTGCGCACCACGATCGCGGCCACCTTCCGCACCCTGCCGCCCGGCCCGGCGGCCTGGGGCACGCTCGGCGTCGAGGACGGGGCGCCCTGCGCCGCGGCCGCCGGCCTGGCCCGCCCGGACCTCTACGGCGCGGCGGCGGCCGTCTCCGGCCGGTACGACGCGGCCGCGCTGGTCCGCACCGGCGCCGAGGCGCCCGCCACCGGGACCCCGAGGCTGCTGCTCGCCGCCGGGAAGGCCGACACCGCCGGGCTGGACGCCGCCCGCAAGCTCCAGTCGGCACTGCGCGGCGGCACCGGCGCCGCCGCCCGGGCCGAGGTGCGGATCTCCGACAACGCGACGGACTACTCGGCGGAGCGGATCAGGCTCCGGCTGGTCCGGCAGGCGGCGCAGTACCTCGGCGACGCGCTCGGCAAGGCGTCCTGAGCGCGCCCACCCACGGCATTACGCTTCCGGTACTCCGGGTGGCAGTGGGGCCACCGGGCGTGAACGGCTGAGGGGATCCCGGATGCGGGCCGACAGGCGGCAGGAAGCCCCGACGCGGGCGCGCGGCGGAGCGGCGGTGGCGGCCGCGCTGCTGGCGGCCGCCGGACTGGTCGCGAGCGGCTGCTCGGCCGGCGGGGCGGGGACGCCCGGGGCCGCGACCTCGGAGACCGCCGCCGCCCCGTCCGGCGGCGGGACGCCGGGCTTCGCCGCGCCGTCCGGGGCCGCGTCCGCGCCGCCGGCCACCCCGCTGGAGTCGCTGCCCGCCGCGGTGCCGTCCGCGCTCGCCCCCTACTACGGGCAGCGGCTCGCCTGGCAGTCCTGCGACGACGGCTACGAGTGCACGACCTTCCGGGTGCCGCTGGACTACGACCGTCCGGCGGACGGCGACCTCACCCTGGCCGCCGTCCGGGCCCCGGCCGTCGCCGAGGGCTCCTCGGACGGCCGCCTGGGCTCGCTGCTGCTCAACCCCGGCGGCCCCGGCGGCTCGGCCGTCGAGTACGTCGAGGCCGCGGCCCGCACGTACGACCCCGGCGTGCGCGCCCGGTACGACCTGGTCGGCCTGGACCCGCGCGGGGTCGGCCGCAGCTCCCCGGTCACCTGTCTGAGCGGCGAGCGGATGGACGCGTACACCGCCGTCGACATCACCCCCGACGACCCCGCCGAGGTCGACGCCCTGGTGGCCGCCGCCAAGGAGTTCGCCGAGGGCTGCCGCCAGCGGTCCGGCGCCCGGCTCGGCCACCTGAGCACCGTCGAGGCGGCGCGCGACCTGGACGTGCTGCGCGCCCTGCTCGGCGACGAACGGCTCAACTACGTCGGCAAGTCCTACGGCACCTTCCTCGGCGCGACCTACGCAGGCCTGTTCCCGGGCCGCGCCGGGCGGATGGTGCTCGACGGGGCGATGGACCCCTCGCTCGACTCACTGGCCGGCAACCGCACCCAGGCGGGCGGCTTCGAGACCGCCTGGACCGCCTTCGCCAAGGACTGCGCCGCCCGCGCGGACTGCCCGCTCGGCCGCACCGAGCAGCAGGCCGGCGAGCAGCTCACGGCCCTGTTCGCGGCGATCGACGCCCACCCGCTGACCACCGCCGACGGCGCCCGTCGGCTCAGCGAGGCGCAGGCGACCACCGGCGTCATCCAGTCGATGTACGCGGACTTCCTCTGGCCCCGGCTGCGCACCGCGCTCGCCGACGCGAAGGGCGGCGACGGCACCGGCCTGCTCAAGCTCTCCGACGCGTACTACGGACGGACGGAGGACGGCGGCTACCCCAACCTGATGTTCGCCAACATGGCGGTGAACTGCCTCGACCTGCCCGCGCCGTTCGCCGGTCCCGAGGACGCCGCGAAGGCGGTGCCGGAGTTCGAGCGGACCTCGCCGCGGTTCGGCCGGGACATGGCCTGGATGGCGCTGACCTGCACCTACTGGCCGGTCCGGGCCACCGGCGTACCGCACACCGTCCGGGCCGCCGGTGCCGCGCCGATCGTGGTCGTCGGCACCACCCGGGACCCGGCCACCCCGTACGCGTGGGCGCAGTCGCTGGCCGGGCAGCTGGAGTCCGGGCGGCTGCTGACGTACGACGGGGACGGCCACACCGCGTACGGCCGCCACGACGCCTGCCTCGACGGCGCGGTCAACCACTACCTGCTGGCCGGCGAGGCGCCGGAGAACGGGAAGCGCTGCGGGCACTGAGGAAGTGTCCGGTACGACGTTAGGATGAGCGCCCCCTCATCGCTCTCCCATCCCCACCGGAGCCCACCGTGCTCGGAGTCAACGACCTGGCGACGTACGTCCTCGGCGCCCTCGTCATCGTCCTCCTCCCCGGCCCCAACTCCCTCTACGTGCTGTCCGTCGCCGCCCGCAAGGGCGTGCGCACCGGCTACCGCGCCGCCGCCGGCGTCTTCGTCGGCGACTTCACCCTCATCAGCCTGACCGCGCTCGGCGCCGCCTCCCTCCTGGAGGCCAACCCGGCCGTCTTCGCCGTCGTGAAGTTCGGCGGCGCCGCCTACCTGCTCTGGATAGGCATCGGCATGCTGCGCGCCGCCCGCCAGCTCTGGCGCGAGCACCGGACCGCCCCCGGGACCGCCGCCGCGTCGCCCGCCGAGTCCACTGAGTCCGCCGAGCCCACCGAGCGCCCGTTCCGCCGCGCCCTGGTGATCAGCCTGTTGAACCCCAAGGCCATCCTCTTCCTGCTCTCCTTCTTCACCCAGTTCGTCGACCCCTCCTACAGCAGCCCGGTACTCTCCTTCACCCTCCTCGGCGGCATCCTGCAGGCCTTCAGCTTCCTCTACCTCTCCCTGCTGATCTTCGCCGGAACCTCCCTGGCCTCCGCCTTCCGCCGCCGCAAGCGCCTCTCCGCCGGCCTCACCAGCGGCGTCGCCGCCCTCTTCGCCGGCTTCGCCGCCAAGCTCGCCGTCTCCTCCGCCTGACCCCCACCGGCCATCGCGTTACGGATCACCGGCCAACCTGTGTAGACTGGCCCGCGTTGCCAGGACTTCCGGCAACGGTGCCGCCTTAGCTCAGTTGGCCAGAGCAACGCACTCGTAATGCGTAGGTCGCGGGTTCGAATCCCGCAGGCGGCTCCATCGAGAACCCCAGGCCGCTCCGTCGGCCTGGGGTTCTTTGGTGTTGCGGGCGGAGTGATTCCGGTGCTTCCGTCGCCGGGTGCGGGGGTGTCGTAGTGTGCTGACGGGCCGTCACTGATTGCGGGCGTCACCGATACGACCAGGGGTGGAAGCGTGTATCACGCCATTGTCCGGCGCAACCTCCGGAAGTCGTTCGCGGAGGTCGATCGCGGCAACTACGCGGCCGTCGTGCGGCAGTTCGCCCCCGGTGCGGAGCACTGGTTCTCCGGTGGGCACGCACTGTCCGGGGGGCGGCACGGTGCCGAGCAGATCCAGCGATGGTACGACCGGCTGGCGGAGGTGATGCCCGATCTGCGGTTCGAGTTGAAGAAGGTCGTCGCCAAGGGCTTACCGTGGGACACGGTGGCCTTCGTCGAGTGGGTCGACCACCTCACGGACCGGGAGGGCAACCAGTACTCCAACCAGGGGGTGCACGTGGTCCGGATCAAGTGGGGGAGGATCACCGAGTTGCACGTCTACTGCGACACCGGGTTGCTGGAGGCGGTGTTGGAGAGGCTCGGCGGGCAGGGGGTCGGCGAGGCCGTCGCCGAGCCGGTGGGCGAGCCCGGTCCGTTCCGGGCGGCGCGCGCGGGTGGTTCAGGGGTGGTCGAGCCCGAGTAGGCGGTTCCACCAGGGGGCGGGGGAGGGGGGCACGGGGGCGGGCGGGGCGCCGTTGCCCTCGACCGGGGTGTCCCACTCGACCAGGGCGGCCGGGAACCAGGTGACCGGTTTGGTGTCGTCGCGGGCGTTTGCCCAGGCGGCGAGGCGTTCGGCGGGTTCCCGGGAGGGGAGCAGGCCGCGGTCGTCGGGGGTGACTCCGAGTTCGCGGGCGGCGTCCTGGTGGAGGTTGTTGCAGAGCCAGCTGTGGATCATGCCGTAGTCGTAGCCGAGCACCTCCCAGCCGAGTTCGTGCCCGCCGTCGGCAGGCTCCTGGGCGGTTCCGGTGCCGGGCGGGGGGTCGAGGTGGGCGAGCAGTACCGGCTCGTACTCGCCGGCCGCGCGGATGTCGGCGACGACGCCGGCGGTGTGCTCGGCGGGGATCAGCAGTGCGTAGAGCCTCGCCGCGGCGGGCACCGGGACCGTCGCGCAGGCGTCGAGGGCGTCCTGCGGGGTGGCGAACCAGGAGCCGTCCTCCGGGAGCCGGTCGGCCAGGCAGTCGCAGGCCGTGGTCAGCCGTTCGAGCCGCAGGCCCGTGCCGGTCATCGGTTCGGGGACCGACACGAAGTAGCCGGCGAGCAGCGGGCCGCCGCTCCCGGGGGCGGGGGGCCGGGTGGTCGACAAGGGGAGGGTTCCGTTCTGTGGTGCCTGCGGCGAACCGTCAGTGATATCAGACGACCGGCGGACCGGGGAATCCGCGGGGCGGCGCCTACGGGGTGGTGCGGCGGCCTCGGGCCGCGCGAAAGTATCGAACGCGCCGGAATGATGATGTGTTGAACTGCTCCGATCTCTTGGCAATTCGCGTCTGTCGAGGGCTGGATGTTCACTCTTTCCGGTGAATTGCTTGTTCGCAGATCATAAGACAAATCGAGAGTTCCATGATTCCCCTCGAAAATGCCTCGCCATGCGTTCCGGACGCCCTTAGTATCTGAACGAACACTTTCGGTGATCGTTCGACCGCGGGTCATGAAGGGGGGCGTCATGGGTGGGCATTTTCGCATCGCGCTGCGCCATGGCGCTTACCCGTTCCTGCTGGTGGCGCTGGTCGTGATATCGACCGCGACCCTGCGGATGCGGTGGGACCTCGGTCGGGCGAACCAGCTGTTCCTGCTCGGGACGATCGGGTACATGGCCCTGCTCGAACAGTTGATTCCGTACGAACCGGAGTGGTCGCCGAGTGCACGCGAGTGGGGCTGGTACGGCGTTTACTTCATGCTGACGATGATCGGTGGGGCCCTGTCCCAGGTGCCGGTGTCCGCGCTCGTCGGCTGGGCGGCCCCGCCCCGCGGGGCGCTGCCGCTCTGGGTGGAGATCCCGGCCGCGCTGCTGCTCGGCTCGCTGGCCAACTACCTGGTCCACCGCTGGTGCCACACCGATCCGAGACTCTGGCGGCTGCACGGGGTGCACCACGTGCCCGACAAGGTGAACGTCGGCAACAACGGGGTCAACCACCTGCTGGACGTCCTGCTCACCCAGGGCTGCGTCCAGTTCTCGCTGGCGCTGGCCGGGTTCTCGGAGCCGGCGGTGTTCGTGGTGGGTCTGTTCGTGGTCGCCCAGGGCTACTTCGTGCACGCCAACATCGACGTCCGGCTCGGGCCGCTCAACCACGTGCTCGCCGGGCCCGAGCAGCACCGGTTGCACCACAGCACCGACCTGGAGGAGGCCGGCCACTACGGCTCCGACCTCTCGGTGTGGGACCACGCCTTCGGCAGCTTCACCTGGCGGCCGGGTCGCCGCCCGGTCGCGGTGGGGCTGGCCGATCCGGGCGGGTTCCCCGCCACCGGCCGGGTGGTCGCCAGTCACCTCCAGGCCTGGCGCAGGCCCGCCCGGGCCGAGGGACCCCCCGACCGGCTCGACCTCATCTGACCTGACCTTCCCTGCCCGCACCCGATGCCTCCGTCCCCCTACCCGCCCGCACGCCGACGCCTCAGAACCCGACGCTCCCGCATCCGGGGCTCCGGCATCGACCACCCCTCCTCCCGACCGGCTCGTCCCTCCGGCCGACCCGACCTCCGGCCTGCCCGGAACCGGCGCACGGCCCGTGTCCCCCGGCGCGAGCGGCGCTCCCGCACCCCGCCCGCACGCGCGAACGCAGCGACCCAAGGACTCGACTCGCATGACGGATTCCCGCTTCGTCACCTCCCCGGACCTCTCCGAACGCCCCGCACCCGCCGGCCCGTCCGCCGCCGGCCGGGAGAAGATCGCGATCATCGGGATCGGCCTCCGCCTGCCCGGCGGGGCCTGCGACCACCGGTCGTTCTGGCAGAACCTGGTCGACGGCAAGGACTGCATCACCCCCACCCCCCGCAGCCGCTACGACGTGACCACCCTCGGCAGCCGCGACAAGGCCAAGCCGGGCCGGCTGGTCGGCGGCCGCGGCGGCTACATCGACGGTTTCGACGAGTTCGACCCGGCGTTCTTCGGTATCAGCGGCCGCGAGGCCGACCACATGGACCCGCAGCAGCGGAAGCTGCTGGAGGTGGCCTGGGAAGCGCTGGAGGACGGCGGGCAGAAGCCCGCCGAGCTGGCCGGCCGGGAGGTCGGCGTCTACGTCGGCGCGTTCACCCTGGACTACAAGATCGTCCAGTTCTCCGACCTCTCCTTCGAGACGCTCGCCGCGCACACCGCCACCGGCACGATGATGACGATGGTGTCGAACCGGATCTCGCACTGCTTCGACTTCCGCGGCCCCAGCGTCTCGATCGACACCGCCTGCTCCTCCTCCCTGGTCGCCGTCCACCTCGCCGCGCAGAGCCTGCAACGCGGCGAGACCGACCTGGCCCTGGCCGGCGGCACCCTGCTGCACATCGCCCCGCAGTACACCATCGCCGAGACCAAGGGCGGCTTCCTCTCCCCGCAGGGCCGCTCGCGCACCTTCGACGCCGCCGCCGACGGCTACGTCCGGGCCGAGGGCGTCGCCGTGGTCGCGCTCAAGCGGCTCTCCGACGCCCTGCGGGACGGCGACCCGGTGCACGCCGTGGTCATCGGCAGCGGCGTCAACCAGGACGGCCGGACCAACGGCATCACCGTGCCCAATCCGGACGCCCAGGTCGCGCTGATCGAACGGGTCTGCGCCGAGGCCGGGATCACCCCCGGCGGCCTCCAGTACGTCGAGGCGCACGGGACCTCCACCCCGGTCGGCGACCCGATCGAGGCGAACGCGCTGGCCCGGGCGCTCGCCATCGGCCGCCGCCCCGGCGACACCTGCTACGTCGGCTCGGTCAAGACCAACATCGGGCACACCGAGTCCGCCTCCGGCCTGGCCGGGCTGATCAAGTCCGCGCTCGCCCTGAAGCACCGGACCATCCCGCCGCACATCAACCTGGAGCGGCTCAACCCGGCGATCGACGCAGCCGCCCTGCCGTTCGAGATCCCCACCGAGCCGACCCCCTGGCCGGCCCACGAGGGACCGGCCCGGGCCGGGGTCAACTCCTTCGGCTTCGGCGGCACCAACGCGCACGTCCTGCTGGAGGCCGCGCCGGAGCCGGCGGCCCCCGCGGATCCGGATCCCGTCCTCGGCGCCGCTCCGGCCGCCGGCCCGCCCGCCTGGACGGTGCTGCCGCTCACCGCGCGGGACGCCGCCGCGCTGCCCGAACTGGCCACCGGAATCCGGGCCGAACTGGCCGGAGTCCGCGGCGGCGGCCCGGTTCGCCCGGCCGACCTCGGCCACACCCTCGCCCACCGCCGCCAGCACCACGACGCCCGGCTCTCGATCGTCTACGACGCCCGCGAGCACGCCGCCCGCGCCTCCCTCGACGAGGCGCTCGACGCCCACCTGCGCGGCGAGCCGCACCCCCGGGTCCTCGTCGACCAGCGCCGGGAGGCCCGGCACCGCCGGCTGGCCTGGGTCTTCACCGGGATGGGCCCGCAGTGGTGGGCGATGGGCCGTCAGCTGTTCGCCACCGAGCCCGTCTACCGGGAGGCCGTCGAGCAGTGCGCCGAGCACCTCGCCGAACTCACCGGCTGGTCGCTGATCGACGAACTCGCCGCCGAGGAGGCGGCGTCCAGGATGGCCGAGACCTGGCTCGCCCAGCCGGCCAACTTCGCCGTCCAGATCGGCCTCGCCGCGCTCTGGCGCAGCCGGGGCGTGCGGCCGGACGCGATCGTCGGCCACTCCACCGGCGAGGCCGCCGCCTTCCACGAGGCCGGTGTCTACGACCTGGCCGACGCGGTGAAGGTGGTGGTCCACCGCAGCCGCCTCCAGCAGAGGCTCGCCGGCACCGGAGGCATGCTCGCCGTCGCGCTCACCGAGGCCGAGGCGCTGCGCCGGCTCCGCCCGTACGGGGACGCGGTCTCGGTCGCGGCCGTCAACGGTCCCGCCTCGCTCACCCTCGCGGGGGACGAGAAGGTGCTGGCCGAACTCGCCGCCGCGCTCACCGCCGAGCAGGTCTTCGCCCGGCCGCTGACCGTCGAGGTCCCGTACCACAGCGCCCGGATGGAGCTGATCAAGGACGAGCTGCTGGAGTCCCTGGCCGACCTCAAGGCCCGTCCGGCGCAGGTGCCGCTCTACCTCACCGGTCGCGAGGGCACCGCGCACGGCACCGAACTCGACGCCGAGTACTGGTGGCACAACGTCCGGGACAGCGTCCGCTTCCGGCAGGCCGTGGAGCGGCTGGCCGACGACGGCTACGGGCTGTTCCTGGAGATCGGCCCGCACCCGGTGCTGGGCCGTTCGATCCAGGAGACCGTGGAGGCCCACCCGGGGACGGCGGACCGGCCCGAGGTGCGGACCCTGCCCTCGATCCGCCGCCAGGAGGACGAGCGGGCCGTCTTCACCGCCTCGCTGGCCGCACTGCACAACCTCGGTGTGGCGGTCGACTGGTCGGAACTCCAGCCCACCGGACGAATCGTCCCGCTGCCGCGCTACCCGTTCCGGCGCGACCGGCACTGGGTGGAGCCGCGGCCCGTCGAGGAGGTCCGGAGCGGGCGGCTCGACCACCCGCTGCTCGGCCGCCGGCTGCCCGGGGCCGAACCGGCCTGGGAGGCCCGGCTGGACGCCGAGGCCCTGCCCTACCTGGAGGACCACCGGATCCAGGGCGACGTGCTCTTCCCGGCCGCCGGGTACCTGGAGATGGCCGTCCAGGCGGTCCGCGCGCTCACCGGCGGTACGGACGCCGCGCTGGCCGACATCGAGCTGCGCAAGGCGCTGTTCCTGCCGGACGAGGAGAGCCGCGCGGTGCGGCTCACCCTCTGCGCCGAGCGCGGCTCGTTCACCGTCGCCACCGGGGAGGGCGAGGAGCGCACCGTGCACACGGTCGGCACGGTCCGTCCCGCCCAGCGCCGCCGGGCCGGCCGGCCGCTGGACGCCGAGGCGGTGCGCGGACGGGCCCTGCGCCGGCTCGACGGACCCGACTGCTACGCCGAACTCGCGGCGCTGGGCTACCACTACGGCCCCGCGTTCCAGGGCATCGAGGAGGTCTGGATCGGGCCCGGCGAGGCGCTGGCCCGGATCCGTCCGACGGCGCCGGTCGCCGGGCAGGGGGAGCACCACCAGGTGCATCCGGTGGTGATGGACGCGTTCTTCCAGACCCTGCTGACGCCCCAACTGCTGGACGGCCGGCCCGGGTCGGCGGGCATCCGGCTGCCGGTGGCGATCGCGGAGGTCCGGCTGGACGCGGTCGGCGAGCGCCCGCTCTGGGTGCACGCCACCGTCACCCGGGACGCCGGCGGCGAACTCGTCGGCGACCTCGCGGTGCACGAGGAGTCCGGTGCGCCGCTCGGCGGGATCACCGGCTTCCGGGCCGCCGACGTCGAGCGGGCCGCCACCGCCGTCGGCCTCGGCACCATCGACGGCTGGCTCGCCGAGCCCGCCTGGGCGGAGCTGCCGGCCGCCGACGGCGACACCCTCGACCTGCCGGCCGAACACCCCGACCACTGGCTGCTGTTCGCCGACCGCGGTGGTGTCGCGGACGCCCTGGCAGCGCGGATCACCGCCCGCGGCGGCAGCTGCCTGCTGGTCCGCCCTGGCCCCGGCTACCGGCCCGCCGACGTCGCCGGCCCGGCCGTCGTCGGCCCGGGCTCGGCCGAGGACCTCGCCCGGCTGCTCGCCGACCGCCGGGCGGCCGGCGCCCCGGACCCGGCCGCGGTGGTCCACCTGTGGAACCTCGACCGGCCCGGGCTGGCCGGGGCCGACCACGCCGCCGTCGCCGGCCACACGGCCGAGGGCGCCTACAGCCTGGTCGTCATCGCCGCCCTGCTGGCCGCCGAACTCCCGGACTGCCGGCTCCATGTGGTGACCCGCTCCGCCCAGTGCGTCACCCCCGGCGAACTCGTCGAACCCCTGGCGGCCCCGGCCTGGGGCATCACCCGGGTGCTGCGCCACCAGGAACTCCCCTCCCACCGGGGGAAGCTGATCGACCTCGGCCCTGGCGAGGGCGGCGCGGCCGGACCGGGGGCGGAGTCCGAAGCCGAGGCCCTGCTGCGGGAGTTCGCGCTCGCCGACGAGGACGAGATCGCGCTGCGCGACGGCCGGCGGCTGACCAGTCGGCTGCGGACCGCCGAGGGGCTGAGCCGGCCGCTCGCGCCGCGGCTGCGGGCGGACGCGGCGTACCTGGTGACCGGGGCGTTCGGGGCGCTCGGACGGCTGCTCTGCCGCACCCTGGTGAAGCGCGGGGCCCGTCGGCTGATCCTGGTCGGCCGCAGCCCGCTGCCGCCGCGCGAACGGTGGCGCGACCTCGACCCGGCGAGCCCGGCCGGGCAGCGGGCCGCCTTCCTGCGCGAGCTGGAGGCGCTCGGCGCCGAGCCGGTCCCGGCGCCGCTGGACGTCACCGACGAGGCCGCGCTGGCCGCCTGGCTGGCCGAGTACCGGCGGCTGGACCGGCCGCCGATCCGGGGCGTCTTCCACCTCGCCGGGCAGGTCAGGGACACCCTGGTCGGCGAACTGGACCGGGCGACCTTCGAGACCGTCTACGGCCCCAAGGTGCTCGGCGCCTTCGCCCTGCACCGGCAGCTGGCCGGCGAACCGCTCGACCACTTCGTGCTGTTCGCCTCGATTGCCTCGCTGCTGACCACCGCCGGACAGACCAACTACGCCGCCGGGAACGCCTTCCTGGACGCCCTGGCCCACCACCGCCGCGCCCTCGGCCTACCCGCGCTCAGCCTGGACTGGGGCCCGTGGGCCACCGGCATGATCGAGGAGCTCGGCCTCATCGACCACTACCGGCACAGCCGGGGCATGAGCTCGCTCGCCCCGGAGACCGGGATGGCGGTGCTGGAGCGGGTCCTCGGCCAGGACCGCGCCCAACTGCTGGTCGCCACCGTCGTCGACTGGCCGGTGTTCCTCTCCTGGTACCCGGCGCCGCCGCCGCTGGTCGCCGAACTCGCCGCGGCCGCCCGGGAGGCCGTCCCGGCGGCCGGGCGGACCGGCCTGCTGGACGCCCTGCGGGAGGCCGGCGAGGAGGAGCGCAGGGTCCTGCTCACCGAGCGGTTCACGACGCTGGCCGCCACCGTGCTGCGGGTTCCGGCCGAGCAGGTCGACCCCGCCGCCGGCCTCGGCGGCCTCGGCCTGGACTCGCTGCTCGCGATGGAGCTGCGGGCCCGGCTGAGCAGCGAACTCGGCGTCACCCTCCCGGTGGTGGCGCTGCTCGGCAACACCCCGGTGGCGGAGCTGGTCGCCCGGCTGCACGAGTCGCTGGCCGAGCTGCTGGACGAGGATCCGGACGGCGCGGGCGCGGCCGAGGTCGAGCGCTACGAGGACGAGACGGCGCACCCGCTGACGCAGAACCAGAAGGCGCTCTGGTTCCTCAAGCAGCTCAACCCGGACGGCTTCGCCTACAACATCGGCGGCGCCGTCGAGGTCCGGGTGGAGCTGGAGCCCGAGCTGATGGCGCTGGCCTTCCGGACCATGGTCGAGCGCCACCCGAGCCTGCGGGCCAACTTCGTGCTGGACGGCGGGCGCGCCGTGCAGCGGGTCTCCGCCGCGGTGGAGCCGGACTTCGGGGTCTTCGACGTCGAGGGCCTGGCCTGGGACGACATCCACGCGATGATCGTCCGCGAGTACCGCAAGCCGTACGACCTGGAGCGGGACCCGCTGGTGCGGTTCCGGCTGTTCCGGCGCGGACCGGCCCGCTGGGTGATCATGAAGGCCGTCCACCACATCATCTCGGACGCGATCTCCACCTTCACCTTCATCGAGGAGCTGCTCGCCGTCTACGAGGGGCTGCGCCGCGGCCGGGCGCCCGAGCTGCCCCCGGTGGCCGCCCGCTACCTGGACTTCCTCAACCGGCAGAACGCCTTCCTGGCCGGCCGCGAGGCGCCGAGGATGCTGGAGTACTGGCGCAGCCACCTGCCCGCCGAGGTGCCGATCCTCAGCCTGCCCACCGACCGGCCGCGCCCGGCGGTGCAGACCCACAACGGCGCCTCCGAGTTCTTCGTCCTGGACGAGGAGCTCAGCGCCCGGGTGCACGCGCTCGCCCGCACGCACAACGTCACCGTCTTCATGGTGCTGCTCAGCGCCTACTACCTGCTGCTGCACGCCTACGCAGGCCAGGACGACATCATCGTCGGCAGCCCGGTGACCGGCCGCACCGACGAGGAGTTCGCGGGCGTCTACGGCTACTTCGTCAACCCGCTGCCGCTGCACGTCTCGCTGGCCGGCGCGCCCACCGTCGCCGAGCTGCTGGACCGGGTGCGGACCACGGTGCTCGGCGGGCTGGACCACCAGGAGTACCCGTTCGTGCTGCTGGTGGAGAAGCTCGGGCTGCAGCACGACCCGAGCCGCTCGGCGGTGTTCCAGGCGATGTTCATCCTGCTCCACCACAAGGTGGCCACCGAGAAGTACGGCTACCACCTGGAGTACATCGAACTCCCGGAGGAGGAGGGGCAGTTCGACATCACCCTGTCCGCCTACGAGGACGAGGCGGAGCACCGCTTCCACTGCGTCTTCAAGTACAACACCGACCTCTTCCTGCCCGCCACGATGGCCCGGATGGCCGGCCACTACGTCAACCTGCTCGACGCGCTGACCACGGCCGGCCCGGAGCGGGCCGCCACCGGCCTGGAGCTGCTCGGCGGCGAGGAGCGCGCGGTGGTGCTGCGGCAGTGGAGCGGGGCCGACCGGCAGGTGCCGTTCCCGGAACCGGTCCACGAGCTGGTGCTGCGCGCGGCGGCGGCCGACCCGGCGGCACCCGCGGTGGCCGCGCCGGCCGAGTCCGGCCCGACCGCCCGGCTCTCCTACGGCGAGCTGGCCGAGCGCTCCGGACGAGCCGCCGCCCGGCTGCGGGCGCTGGGCGCGGGGCCGGGCACCGTGGTGGCGCTCTGCCTGCCGAAGTCGCCGGAGCTGATCACCGCCCTGCTCGCGGTGCTCCGCACCGGCGCCGCCTACCTGCCGCTGGACCCGGGGCACCCGGTGGACCGGCTGGCGTACATGGTCGGGCACGCGGGCGCCGCCCTGCTGGTCGGCGACGACGCCGAGCGGCTCGGCGCGCTGCCCGCCCGGCTGGTCACCACCGCCGAACTCGACACCGCCGAACTCGACACCGCCGAACTCGAAACCGCCGAACTCGACACCGCCGAGCACGACACCGCCGAGCACGGGTCGGACGGCGGGTTCACCGACGCGGCGGTGTCCCACGAGGACCCCGCGTACGTCATCTACACCTCCGGGTCCACCGGCCGGCCCAAGGCGGTTCGGGTCTCCCACGGCAACCTCGCCTCGGCCTACCGGGCCTGGCAGGCCGAGTACCGGCTGGACACCGACGCCCGGGTCCACCTCCAGATGGCCAGCACCTCCTTCGACGTCTTCACCGGCGACGTGGTCCGCGCGCTCTGCTCGGGCGGCGCCCTGGTGCTGGTCGGCCGGGAGCTGCTGTTCAACACCGCCCGGCTGTACGAGGTGATGCGCACCGAGCGGGTGGACGCCGCCGAGTTCGTCCCGGCGGTGGTCCGCACCGTCCTGGACCACTGCGAGCGCACCGGGCAGGACCTGGCGTTCATGCGGCTGCTGGTGGTCGGCTCGGACGTCTGGAAGGTCGAGGAGTACCAGCGGCTGGCCGCCCTGTGCGGGCCCCGCACCCGGCTGGTCAACTCCTACGGCCTCACCGAGACCACCATCGACAGCGCGTACTTCGAGGGCCCGGCGGACGGCCTGGAGCCCGGCCGGATGGTCCCGATCGGGCGGCCGTTCCCCAACAGCGCCTTCTACCTGCTCGACGCGCAGGGCCGCCCCGTGCCGCCCGGCGTCACCGGGGAGCTGTGGATCGGCGGCTCCGGCGTCTCGCTCGGCTACCTCGGCGACGAGGAGCAGACCGCCGACCGGTTCGCCGCCCGGCCGCTCGGCGGCCCCGACGGCACCGAGCCCGTCCGGCTCTACCGCACCGGGGACCTCGCCCGCTGGGACACCGGGGGCGGGGTGCACCTGCTCGGCCGGGCCGATTCGCAGATCAAGGTCCGCGGCCACCGGATCGAGCTGGGCGAGATCGAGACCCAGCTCGCCGACTGGCCCGAGCTGGAGCGGGCGGTGGTCACCGTCCGGCCCGACCGGGACGGCGAGCACGTGCTCTGCGCCTACTGCGTCCCGGCCCCCGGGCGGGCCTTCGACCACCGCGAGCTCCGCCGCCACCTGGCCGGATACCTGCCGACCTTCATGATCCCGACGCACTTCGTCGAGCTGCCCGCGCTGCCGCTCACCGCCAACGGCAAGGTGGACACGGCGGCGCTGCCCGAGCCCCGGTCGGACGCCGCGGAGGCCGCGGAGCCGCCGGTCACCCTCTACGAGGTCCGGATGGCCGAGCACTGGCGGGCGCTGCTCGGCATCGAGGAGCCAGGCCTCCAGCACGACTTCTTCGAGTCGGGCGGCTCCTCGATCAAGCTGATCGAGCTGATCCACGGGCTGCAGGCCGAGCTCAACATCAGCATCCCGGTCAGCCGGCTCTTCAAGGTCACCACCCTGCACGGGATGGCGAAGACCGTCGAGCACATCATCACCGGCCGGATCGAGGGCGCCCAGCCGTACCTCTGGTTCAACCAGGAGCAGCAGCAGACGCTGTTCTGCTTCCCGCCGGCCGGCGGCCACGGGCTGGTGTACCGGCAGTTCGCGGCGCACCTCCCGGAGTACCGGACGGTCGCCTTCAACTACGTGACCGGGGACGACAAGGTCGACCGGTACGCGGACCTCGTCGAGGCGCTCCAGCCGGAGGGGCCGTGCGCCCTGCTCGGCTACTCCCTCGGCGGCAACCTCGCCTTCGAGGTGGCCAAGGAGCTGGAGCGGCGCGGCCGGGCGGTGCCCAATGTGGTGATCATGGACTCGCACCGGATCCCGGAGTCCTTCGACCTCGCCGACGAGCACCTGCAGGCCTTCGAGCGGGAGCTGGCCGAGCACCTCCAGCGGCACACCGGCTCGGCCGCGGTCGCCGAGGAGACCCGCGAACAGGCCCGGGACTACCTGCGGTTCTGCAGCCGCACGCCCAACCTCGGGGTGGTCGCCGCCGCGCTCAGCGTGATCTCCGACGACGAGAAGGTGGCGCTGTACGAGGCCGGGCAGCACGGTGCCTGGCACGGCAGCTCGGCCACCCGGACGGCGGTCTTCAAGGGCTTCGGCACCCATGCCGAGATGCTCGACCGCGAGTTCATCGCCCACAACGCCGGGCTCGCCCGGTCGATCCTCACCGGAGTCGCCCCCCATGCGTCCTGAGACGACCCAGGGCCGGGCCCCGAGCCTGCCCGCCCCCGCACGAGAGACGGATCCGCCGATGCTCAGCCGGCACTCCCCGCTGACCTACCCCTTCGAGCCGAACGGCCTCGAACTCGACCCCCGCTACGCCGAGCTGCGCGAGCAGCCGCTGGTCAGGATCCGGATGCCGTACGGCGACGGCGCCTGGCTGGTCACCCGCTACGAGGACGTCCGGACGGTGCTCGGCGAGCCGCGGTTCAGTCTGGCCGCCGCGATGGGCGAGGACCAGCCGCGGATGCGCCCGGTGGCCCGCACCGGGGCCGGCCTGTTCTCCACCGAGCCGCCCGAGCACACCCGGCTGCGCTCCCTGGTGGCCAAGGAGTTCAGCGCCCGACGGGTCGAGCGGCTGCGGGCGCGGGCCCGGGAGCTGGCCGACGAGCTGCTCGACGGGATCCTCGCCAAGGGGCAACCCGCCGAGCTGGTCGAGGACTTCGCGATCCCGATGCCGACCACCATCATCTGCGAGGTGCTCGGCATCCCGGCCGAGGACCACCGGATGCTCTGGCGCTGGGCGGAGACGGTGCTCTCCGCCGTCACCCCCGGCGAGGTGCTGGCGGTCGACGGGCAGGCGTTCATCGACTACATGGCCGGGGTGCTGGAGCTGCGCGGCCGCGAGCCCGGTGAGGACCTGCTGACCACGCTGGTCCGGGCCTGCCGGGAGCAGCGGCTGATCAGCGAGGAGGAGCTGCTCTCCATCGCCTGCGACCTGCTGATCGCCGGCTTCGTCTCCACCACCAACCAGATCGGCAACTTCTTCCACCAACTGTTGGTGAACCCGGAGGAGTCGGCGCGGCTGCGGGAGCGGCCCGAGCTGATCCCGAGGGCCGTCGAGGAGCTGATGCGCTACGTGCCGCTGCTCACCGGCTTCAGCCTGCCCCGGTACGCCACCGAGGACGTCGAGCTGGGCGGGGTGGTGATCCGGGCCGGCGAGGCGGTGATGATCGCCACCGCCGCCGCCAACCGGGACCCGGAGGTGTTCGAGGAGCCGGAGCGGCTGGTGCTGGACCGGCCCGCCAACCCGCACATCGGCTTCGGCCACGGCGTGCACTACTGCATCGGCGCGCACCTCGCCCGGTTGGAGCTCCAGGTGGCGATCGAGCAGGTGCTGACCCGGCTGCCGGGCCTGCGGCTGGCCGTCCCCGAGCGCGAGCTGCGCTGGAAGGAGGACGCCATGGTGAACGGCCTGCGGGCGCTCCCGGTGGCCTGGTGACGGACCGCCACCCCGAGGAAACCACCCCGAGGAAGCCACCCCCAAGGACGCCGCGGCACGGCAAGGCACGGCCGGGCAAGGACGACGAGGAAGGCCAGGAATGGCACGGCAGACGGACACCGCACGCCGGCGGGAGTCGATGATCATCGTCGGAGGCGGTCTGGGCGGCCTGTCCACCGGGTGCTACGCCCGGATGAACGGCTACCGCACCAGGATCTTCGAGATGCACGAGATCCCCGGCGGCTCCTGCACCAGCTGGGACCGCAGCGACTTCACCTTCGACTGGTGCATCAGCTGGCTGCTCGGCAACGGCCCGGGCAACGAGATGTACCAGATCTGGCTCGAACTGGGCGCGCTCCAGGGCAAGGAGATGCGGCACTTCGACGTCTTCAACATCGTCCGGGGCCGGGACGGCCGGGCGGTCCACTTCTACTCGGACCCGGACCGGCTGGAGGCGCACCTGCTCGGCCTCTCGCCCGCCGACGCGGCGCCGATCCGGGAGTTCTGCGCGGGGATCCGGACCTTCCGCAAGGCGCTCGCGGCCTATCCGTTCCTCAAGCCGGTCGGGCTGATGGGCCGGTTGGAGCGCTGGCGGATGCTGGCCTCCTTCACGCCGTACTTCAACACCATCCGCAAGTCGATCGCGGTGCTGATGACGGACTTCTCGCAGCGGTTCCGCGACCCGCTGCTGCGCGAGGCCTTCAACTTCATCCTCTACGAGAAGCACCCGGCCTTCCCGGTGCTGCCGTTCTACTTCCAGCTCGCCTCGCACGCCAACCAGGCCGCCGGGGTGCCGGAGGGCGGTTCGCTGGCGCTGGCCCGCTCGATCGAGGACCGCTACCGCGGGCTCGGCGGGGAGATCACCTACAACGCCAAGGTCGAGGAGATCCTGGTCGAGCGGGACCGTGCGGTGGGCGTGCGGCTCAGCGACGGCCGGGAGTACCGTGCGGACATCGTGGTGTCCGCCGCGGACGGCCACACCACGGTGATGAAGCTGCTCAAGGGCCAGTACCTCAACGACACCTACCGCCGGCTCTACACCTCGCTGATCGACGAGCCGGGCCAGCTGTCGCCCGGGTACGTGGCGCTCTTCCTGGGCCTGCGCAAGCCCTTCCCGGCGGGCGACCCGTGCACCACCTACCTGCTGGACGAGCGGGAGGCGGCGGCGCTGACCGGGATCCGCTGCCCGTCGATGAACGTCCAGTTCCGCACCCGGCACTACCCGGAGCTGGCGCCCGCCGACTCCACGGTGGTGTTCGCGACGTACTTCTCCGACATCGCCCCCTGGCGGGCGCTGCACGAGGGCCCGGAGCAGTCCTCCCGGATCCGGCGCGGCGAGGAGCTGCACACCCTGCCGGTCAAGCACGGCCGGGAGTACATGGCGGCCAAGCGCAGGGTCCGCAACGGCATCGTCGGCTTCCTGGACGAGCGCTTCCCGGGCTTCAAGGACGCGGTGGCGATCGCCGACGTCTGCACCCCGCTGACCCAGGTCCGCTACACCGGTGTCTACGACGGGACCTTCCCCGGCTGGAACCCCTTCGTGGAGGGTGCCGAGACGGTGGAGGAGGAGATCAAGAAGAGCGGCCCGGTGCTGCCCGGGCTGTCGAACTTCTACCTCTCCGGGGTCTGGGCGACCATCGGCGGGCTGATCCGGGCGGCCGCCGCCGGACGGCACGTCATGCAGTTCGTCTGCCGGGACGACGGGCTGGAGTTCACCGCCGAGATCGACCGGAGCGCACCGATGCCGACGCACCTGGTCATCCCGGTGGGCCGGGCCGCCGAGCCGGACCGGCGGGCGGAGCCGGCGGAGGCCGGCGCGGCACGGACCGAGGACAGCGAGAACGTGGAGACGGGAGCCCTGGCATGAGGATCGAGAAGTGGGTGGTCCGGGAGCACCTGGACGGCGTGCCCGACGTCAACCGGGTCTACGGGAAGGTCGTGGAGGAGGTCGAGATCGACCTGCGGCCGGACGAGATGCTCTTCCGGACCAGGTACGTCTCGGTGGACCCGTACCAGAACGGCCTGGCGCTGGAGACGCCGATCGGCCACCACATGGGCGCCGACTCGATCATGGAGGTGGTCGAGGCCGGACCGGAGGCGGCGTTCGGGGTCGGCGAGCTGGTGCAGGGCTTCGGCGGCTGGCGCACCCACGTCGTCCACAACGGCGCCGAGGAGCTGTGGACCACCGGCACCTTCCCGATGGTCTTCCCGGCCTACCGCCGGCTCGACCCGTCCTGGTACGACGAGCGGCTGCCGCTGTCCACCGCGCTCGGCGTCATGGGCGCGCCCGGGATGACGGCCTGGGGCACGCTCACCCGCTTCCTGGAGGTCAGGCCCGGCGACACCGTGGTGATCAGCGGCGCGTCCGGTTCGATCGGCACCCTGGTGGGCCAGTTGGCGAAGCGGGCCGGCGCCGGCCGGGTGGTCGGCACCACCGGTTCGCCGGGGAAGGCGGAGTACCTGCGCGGGCTGGGCTTCGACGAGGTGGTGCTCTACGCGCAGACCGACGACGCGGAGAAGGCCCGGCAGTCGCTGCTGCTCGCCGCGCCGGACGGCGTCGACCGGTACTTCGACAACCTGGGCGGGAGCATCACGGACGCGGTGTTCACCATGCTGAACGTGGACAGCCGGGTGGCGGTCTGCTGGCAGTGGGCGACCACCGTGAACGGCGAGCTGACCGGGCCGCGGCTGCTGCCGTACATCATGTTCCCGCGCACCACGATCCGCGGGATCTTCGCCCAGGAGTGGTTCACCGAGCCGCTGCTGGCGCAGATGCACCGGGAGCTGGGCAGGCTGGTCGGCAGCGGGGAGATCCGCTACCACCAGACCGTGCACAAGGGCTTCGACGCGATCCCGCAGGCCTACCGGAGCCTCTACCTGGACCGGGAGGCCAACCGGGGCAAGGTGCTGGTCGAGGTGTGAGCCGGTCCGCGGGCGGGAGGGCGGCCGGCCCTCCCGCCCGCGGCGGCTCAGTCCTCGTCGGGGCCGCCGGCGTCGGAGCCGTCGGGGGTGCCGGTGAGCGCGTACCCCTGGCGGCGCGCCTCGTAGCAGGCCACCGTGGCGGCGGCGGAGACGTTCAGCGAGCCGACCCGGCCCAGCTGCGGCACGAAGACCACCTGGTCGCAGAGGCCGAGCGCCTCCGGCGTCACCCCGCGGTCCTCGTGGCCGAGCACGAAGGCGACCGCCGGGGTCAGCTCGGCGGCGAACATCGGCACCGCCTCGTCGGCGAGCTCCAGGCCGACCACCTTGAAGCCGTCGGCCTTCGCGGCCGCGATCGCCTCGGCGACGGTCGGGTGGTGCTCCACCTTCAGGTACTTGTCGGTGCCCATGGCGGCCTTCTGCGCGCCGGAGGAGCGCACCGACGGGGTGTCACCGGTGAGGTAGAGCTTCTCCGCGCCCATCGCGGCGCCGGTCCGGACGACCGAGCCGACGTTGAACGGCGACTGGAGGTTCTCCAGGATCATCGCGAGCCGGAACTCGTTGCCACGCCGCCAGGAGCGGTGCAGCCGCTTCAGTTCGGTCCCGCGGAGCTGCTTCACGACGTCGTCCCTCGTCCACTCTCGGGGCCCTCGCCCGCCGTCGGGCGGGGCCGCGCTTCCAGAATCCGGAACCCGTTGACCGAGGTCAGCCGGGTGGTCGGCCAGCCCTGCTCGTTCAGCCACTTCTGCAGCGAGTCCGAGCCGAGGTGCTTCTGCACCACCAGGAAGGCGGAGCCGTCCGGGGTCAGCCGGCCGAGCCACTGCTCCAGCAGCCGGCGCAGCCCCGCCTTGCCGATCCGGATCGGCGGGTTGGAGTAGATCGCCGCGAACCGCAGGTCGGCGGGGACCTCCTCGGGCAGCGCGGCCTGCACGTTGCCCAGCCCCAGGGACTCGGCGTTGTGCCGTACCAGCTCCAGGGCGCGGCCGTTGACGTCCACCGCCCAGACCGGGAGCCGCTTGCGGCGGGTCGCCCAGGTCAGCGCGATCGGGCCGTAGCCGCAGCCGACGTCCAGGATCGGGCCGCGCACCCGGGGCTGCGGCGCGTGCTCCAGCAGGATCCGGGTGCCCGGGTCCAGCCGGGTGCGGGAGAAGACGCCCGCGTCGGTGGTGAGCTCCAGGGTGAGGTCCGGCAGGGTGACCGTGATCGGACGGCGCTCGCTGGCGACCTCGGGTGCACCGGTGAAGTAGTGCGAGCCGGACATGGTTTCCCCGTCGTTCGTAAGGGCCTCGGGGCCACCGGGAGGTGTGGGTAAGCCCTGCTGGTACGGCTCCGATCGTACCCCGGTGGCCGGGAGGCCCGTTCTGCCCGGCGCGGGCGTCCCGGAGCGGGTGTCCCGGCGGAGGGCCCGGCGTGGCCGGCCCGGCGGGGTCAGTGGCTGCCGGGGGTCTTGCGGGTGGCGACGTTGATCCGGTTCCAGGCGTTGATGGTGAAGCAGAGCGAGATCAGCTGGGCCAGCTCCTGCTCCGGGAACAGTTCGGCGGCCCGCCCGTACACCTCGTCGGAGACGCCGCCGCCGATGTGGGTGATCTGCTCGGCCAGTGCGAGGGCGGCGCGGTCGCGCTCGCTGTAGACGCCCTCGGGCGCCTCCCGCCAGGCCGGCAGCAGGTAGATCCGCTCATCGCTCTCGCCGGCCTTGCGGGCGTCCTTGACGTGCATGTCCAGGCAGTAGGCGCAGCCGTTGAGCTGGGAGGAGCGGATCTGCACCAGCTCGACGAGGGCCGGGTCGAGGCCCTCGCGGGCGGCGGCGTCCAGCGCGATCATCGCGCGGAAGACCTTGGGGGCGGTGCGGGCGTGGTCGAGGCGGGCGGGGTGTTGGGGAGCCTGCGCGTTGGTCGTCACGGGAACGACCCTAGGGAGCGGGTGCACCCCGGGGGTGGTGCAGTTCCGATCGGTTTCCACGGGTCAATCCGGGTAGGAGGCAACACGCCGACGGGCCGGTGGCACGTCGCGCCGGGGAGGCGGCCGACGGATACTGCCAGTACCCCACCGGGCAGTCGCCATCGGGTCGGAAGAAGCCTCCGAGGAACCTTCGAGGAACGAGGACGGACGCCATGCCGCAGAACCACGAGGACTACCTGGACGAGGTCGACGAGGCCGCGGAGCCGGACGAGGGGACGGCGGAGGACGAGTACGACGAGCTGGCCGAGCGGCGCGCGCTGGGCGCGGACCCGGCCACCGACGTCGCGGACGTCGCCGAGCAGAGCCGGGTCGTCCAGCTGGACGAGGACGAGTACCGGGAGTAGCCCCGCGGGAGCGGCCCCGGCGGGGTCAGAGCGCCCCGCGGCGCTGGAGCCAGCCGAAAGCCGCCCAGCCCGGGAGCACCGGCAGGACGAGGGTGAGCAGCCGGAAGAGCGTGACGGCGGCCAGCGCCCCGCCGTGCTCCATCGAGGTGGTCGCCAGGCCGGCCACCAGCGCGCTGTCCACGAAGCCGGCCCCGCCCGGGGTCGGCGCGGCGTTCCCGGCCGCGTTGCCGACCAGGAACACCACGCCGACCGCGGCGAAGCCCGGATCCTGCCCGACCGCCCGGGCCGAGCAGTACAGGCAGGTGATCAACGCGATCGACACCATCAGCTGCCCGGTGAAGCCGACCGCCAGCCGCCCGGGGTTGCGCAGCAGCTCCACCAGCCGGGGCAGCACCTCGGCGGTCAGCGGGCGCAGCCGGGCCACCAGCCAGCGCCGGGCCGGCGGCACGGCGGACACCGCGGTCAGCAGGGCGCCCGCCGCGGCGATGCCGCCGATCACGAACGGCCGGGCCTCCCGCTCGGAGCCGCCGATCTCGATGCCGGTCAGGTAGATGAAGGCGCCGAGCTGGAGCAGGTGCAGCACCAGCCCGAGCAGCTGTCCGACGCCGATGCTGGACAGCGCCTGCGCGGTCGGGATGCCGGCCCGCTGGAGGAAGCGGGTGTTCAGGGCGACGCCGCCGACCCCGCCGGGGGAGACCAGCTTCACGAAGGAGCCGGCGACCTGCGCCAGCACGGCGTTGCGGAAGTCCAGCCGCTCGGGGACGAAGCCGACGAAGCCCATCGCCCCCATGACGTGGCTGGCGGCCGCGGCGAGCAGGGCGAGGACGAGCCAGAACGGGTCGGCGTCGGCGACGGCGGTGACCGGGTTGCGCTCGGTGGCGAAGAACTGCGGCAGCAGCAGCCAGCCGGCCACCAGGCCGCCGCCGACGGCGACCAGGGTGCGGGGGCGCAGCCGCTCCAGCCGGACCGGCCGGACGGGGGCCTGCGGGCGGCTGCGGAGGACCTCGGCGCGGATCTGCTCCAGCAGGTCGGGCGCGGGCGGCCCGGGGGCCGCGGAGGGCGCGGACTGCTCGGTCCGCGCGGCCCGCTTGAGGGCGTGCCGGGTGCCGGGGGTCAGTGCGATCGGCTGGAGCAGCGGCAGGGCGGCGGCGACCGCGTCCGGGCCGAGCACCGCCACCGCGGCGCGCACCGACCGCGCCGCCCCGGTGCGCAGTGCCAGCGTGGTGAGCAGCTGTGCGATGTCGCTGCGCAGCACCAGCTCGCCCGCCGCGATGTCGCCGTCCGCGAGGTCCACCAGGTGCACCGCCCCGGCCTCGTCGACCAGCAGTGCGGAGGGCTCCAGCGCACGGTGCGCGATCGCCCGCCGCTGGAGCAGGGCCAGCTGGCCCCAGGCGTCGGTGAGCAGCGCGTCGGTGAGCTCCGCGTCGGCCAGTTCGTCCAGGGTGCGGCCGGGCAGCCGCTCGTAGGCGACCGCCGCGGTGTCCGGGCAGGGTTCGGCGGTGGCGGCGATCCGGCGGGTGCGGACCCCGGCGGCGACGGCCGCGTAGGAGACCAGGGCCTCGTGCTCCAGTCCGTTGCGCAGCGAGCACAGGGAGCGCGGGTGCGGGGCGGTGCGCAGCCGCATCCGCCGCCAGGCCCGCTGCACCAGGGCGGCGGTGACCGCCTGCCGGTCGAGCAGCCGGACGTCCAGCTCGGGGCGGCCGTCCTGCTGCCGGACCAGGTAGCGGTCCGGGCCGGCCGGGACGGCGGAGACCGGGCGCAGGCCCGCCTCGCGCAGGCTGTGCAGCAGCAGGGCGGGCCGGGGTCTGGGGTCCGGGGCGCCGACGGCCCAGCGGGTGCCGTGGGCGGCCGTCCAGCCGATCAGCACGCCCAGCAGCAGGGCGGTCGGGGTGGCGGCCCCGGAGGCGAGCCCGGCCAGCGCGGAGAGGGCGAGGACGGTCCACGGCACCCGCCGCTCGCGGGCGGCGGAGGCGGTGAGGAAGGCGAGGACCGGGGCGAGGTAGCCGTACACCGGCTCGGTGCGGGCCAGCGGGTCGCCGGGCAGCGGCTGGGTGAGCGCGGAGACCAGCGAGAACGGCGCGTGCCCGTCGATCCAGAGGTCGAGGGCGAGCGAGGCGCCGTAGGCCAGGACGGCGGCCAGCACGCCGTCGGAGAGCTGCTGGAGGACGTGCCGCCGGTCGGCCGGGGCGCGGAGCAGCCGGCGGGCGGCCGAGAGGCCGGGCAGGAGCAGCAGCGCGGCGGTGGTGAGGCCGGTGGCGACGGTGCCCAGCGGGTGCGGCACCAGTGCGGCGGCGGCCGCGACGTCCTCGGCGAGGCCGCTGCTGGTGGCGCGGGCGTAGTCGGCGCACAGCAGGGCCAGGGCGGTCGCGGCGAGGCCGGCGAGCAGCCGGATCAGCGCCGCGGGCTGCCGGATCCGGCCGGTGCCGGATATGCCCGGGAACGGGGGGTCCCCCGTGTCGCCGGTCGTGCTGACTGCCGCGTTCCCCGTCACATCCGCCACGAACGGCATGCTCCCACGCGGCCCCGGGGGCGTGTCCCGGGGAGCGGTGCGGGCCCGGCGTCACTACTGTGCGTTCCATGAGCGCCTGCGAAGACCTCGCCGCCGCACCCCGGGACATCGCGCCCCTGCCGCCCGAGGACGGCTGTGCCGACTGCCTGGCCCAGGGGCGCCGGGACTGGGTGCACCTGCGGCTGTGCCTGGACTGCGGCCACATCGGCTGCTGCGACTTCTCGCCGCAGCGGCACGCCACCGCGCACTTCCACAACACCTCGCATCCGGTGATCCGGTCCTACGAGCCGGGGGAGGACTGGCGGTGGTGCTTCGTCCACGAGCTCATGGGGTGACCGGCGCGGAGCGGGTCGGCCGGGTCGGCCGGGTTGCCGTTCCGGCGGCCATGGGTTGAGGTGTAATCCCCGACCAATCGGGACATAACGCCCGTGCGGCCCCCGGACGGGACCCTTCCAGCCGGCGGCCACCGAAGGGAGGCCGAAGATGACCAGGCGAACAGCGGGAGGCTCTCCCAGGCTCCGCCGCGGTGCCCAGGAGCTGCTGGAGCGCCGCTGCATGGCGACCACGCCGGACACGCTCCCGCCCCGGCCGCGCACCGGAACCCCGTGGTCCGCCGCCGGCGACGGGGCGGCGGGCGCCGCCTTCCTCCGGCACGGCGGCCGGGGCGCGGTGACCGCCGCCCCGCACTCCGCGCCAACGCAGCACGCCGAGCTCCGGGGACACCGGCACCGCGGTGCCGAGAAGCACAGCGCGCACTGAGCGCCCCGCCCCGGCCGCCGCCCCGACCCGCGTTCAGGGCGGCGGCCGGGCGCGCGGTGGCGCTGCCGCCGGCGTTGTCGGTGGCCTGCGGTACGGTTCCCGGTGATCGACAGCAGCAGGTGAGCGGGGGCGCGGGCGATGGCTGAGCTGGTGACGGAGGAGCCGGTGGAGCTCCAGCTGGAGCGGTACCGGACGGAGCTGACCGGGTACTGCTACCGCATGCTCGGCTCGGTGTTCGAGGCCGAGGACGCCGTGCAGGAGACCATGGTCCGCGCCTGGCGCGGCCACCGGGGCTTCGAGGGCCGCGCCGCGCTGCGCTCCTGGCTCTACCGGATCGCCACCAACGTCTGCCTGGACGCGCTGAACGGCCGCAACGCCCGGGCCCGGCCGATGGACCTGGCCGGCCCGTCCACCGTGGCCACCGCGAGCGACGCCCAGCTGCCCGAGGTGACCTGGATCGGCCCGGCGCCGGACGGCCGGGTGCTGCCCGAGAGCGGCGACCCCGCCGAGGTGGCCGCGCAGCGCGAGTCGGTGCGGCTGGCCTTCGTCGCGGCGCTCCAGCGGCTGGCGCCCCGGCAGCGGGCGGTGCTGATCCTGCGCGAGGTGCTCGGCTGGCGGGCCGGCGAGGTCGCCGAACTGCTCGGCGTCACCGTCGCCTCGGTGAACAGCGCGCTCCAGCGCGCCCGGGCCGCGCTCGCCGCCGACCCGGCCGCGTCCCGGCCGGCCGCGGCGCTGGACGAGGACCACCGCGCGCTGCTGGACCGGTACGTCGCCGCCTTCGAGGCGTACGACATGGACGGCCTGGCGGCGCTGCTGCACGAGGACGTCACGCTCAACATGCCGCCGTTCGCGCTCTGGCTGACCGGGCACGCGGACCTCCGGGAGTGGATGCTCGGGCCGGGCTGCGGCTGCCGGGGCTCGCGGCTGGTGCCGGTGACGGCCAACGGCGGCCCGGCGTTCGGCCAGTACCGGCCGAGCCCGGAGGGCGGCCACGAGCCGTGGGCGCTGATCGTGCTGGAGGTGTCAGCGGGCCGGATCACCGGGCTCACCAACTTCCTCGACACCGAGGTGCTGTTCCCGCTCTTCGGGCTGCCGCCGCGGCTGGCGGCCGGGGAGTAGCCCCGTGCCGTCCTCCTCGACCGGGAGGACGGCGGCCAGCCCGCTGAACGCCAGCAGTTCGCGCAGCGGGCCGCCCGCGTTGCGCAGGACGAGCCGGACCCCGTGCCGGGCGGCGGCGAGGCGCAGCCGGGCCAGGGCGTCGACGACGGCCAGGTCGGGGGCGGTCAGGGCGCCCAGGTCGCAGCGCAGCGCGCGGTCGGCGGGCGCCACCGGGCCGCTCGTCGGGTCGTACGTGGGGTCGTACGTGGGGCTGCTCCTCGGTTCGGCCCGCCGTTCGGTCCGCTGGACGGTCTTCGGTTCGGTCTTCGGTTCGGTCTTCGGTTCGGTCTTCGGTTCGGTCTCCACGGAGATGAGACCGGCGCGGCGGACCGGTCTCATCGGCCCGCCGGGAGGATTCCCGAAAAAACTTCTCCGGAGAGCGATGAGTTTGCGCCGCGCCCCCGGTCTACCCCTGTGAAAGCGCGGCACCGAGCGGCGCGTCCACCGAGCAGAAGGAACCACCACCATGACCGAGAACCTCGGCACCCTGTCCCTCGCCCGCGAGCTGCCGGCCTCCCCGGCCGACGTCTTCCGGGCCTACGTCGAGCCCGAGCAGTTCGTCCGGTTCTGGGGCCCGGTCGGCACCCACGTGCCGCTGGACACCGTGACCATCCAGCCGGAGGTCGGCGGGCGCTTCGACAGCACGATGGTGATCGAGGCGACCGGCGACCGCTACCCGCTGCGCGCCCGGTTCACCGCGATCCGCGAGGGCGAGATGCTGGAGTTCTTCGAGGAGGGCGTCGGCCTGACCGGCCGGATCACCCTCGTCGACCTCGGCGACGGCCGGACCCGCGTGCTCATGGAGCAGGAGAACGTCCCGGCGATGTTCCTGGGCCCGGAGGCGGAGGCCGGCCACAACTCCAGCTTCGACCGGCTGGTCGAGCACCTGGCCGACCGGAGCTGAGCGTTCCGGCGGCTGGCAGAGTGGGGGCACGTTGTCCCCGCACCCCAGGAGGCCCCGTCGTGTCGGTCGAGCCGTTGAAGTCCCGTGAAGAGTGGCTGGCCTCGCTGCCGCGGATCTACGCGGCGGCGGGGTGCGTCCTGCGGGACGCGTCCGGGCGGATCCTGCTGGTCAAGGCGGGGTACCGGGAGCACTGGCAGTTCCCCGGCGGGACGATCGACCTGGGGGAGGGGCCCGCCGAGTGCGCGGCCCGGGAGCTGCTGGAGGAGACCGGCATCGTCCGGGAGGCCGGGGACCTGCTGGCCATCTCCTGGACCCACCCCTCGGACGAACTCGACCACCCGGCCGAGCACTTCCTCTTCGACTTCGGCACGGTCCGGGACGGCACCCCCGTGACCGTCCCGGCCGGCGAACTGGACGACCACCGCTGGGTCGCCGATGAGGAGGCCTTCGAACTGCTCGGGCCGGCGCGGTCGCTGCGGCTGCGGGCGGCCCTGGAGGCGAAGGCGGACGGGCGGGTGCGCATCGTGACCACCCATGTGTCGGGCTTCTGAGCGGTCGACGGTGTCCCGGGGCCGCGCCCGTCCCGCGCGGCCCCGGAACGGTCCGGTCAGTCCTGCTGGTTCCCGGTGCCCGAGGCGGCGAAGGCGGCGAGGATCTCGGCGACGAACCGCTCGATCCCGGCCTTCTCCACCCCGAGGCCGTTCAGCACCCCGGCGCCGTTCTCCAGCTCCAGCAGGGCGAGCAGGATGTGCTCGGTGCCGACGTAGTTGTGGCCGAGCTTGAGCGCCTCCCGGAAGGTCAGCTCCAGCGCCTTCTTGCCCTGCGCGTCGTACGGGATCAGCGCCGGCACCTCGGCGCCGGGCGCGGGCAGGGCGGCCGTCGCGGCCGCCCGGAGCGCCTCCGGGGCGATGCCCTGGGCGGCGAGCGCCCGCACGGCCAGGCCGTCCGGCTCGACCAGCAGGCCGAGCACCAGGTGCTCGGCGCCGATCTCGGCGTTGCCGGCCTGGCGGGCCTCCTCCTGCGAGGCCATCACGACGTGCCGGGCCCGGTCGGTGAACCGGCCGAAGCCCTGGCTCGGGTCGAGGTCGTTGGGGGTGGCCGGGTCCTTGGGCACGAAGCGCTTCTGGGCGGCCTGCTTGCTGACGCCCATGCTGCGGCCGATGTCGGTCCAGGAGGCGCCGGAGCGGCGGGCCTGGTCGACGAAGTGGCCGATGAGGTGGTCGGCGAGCTCGCCGAGGTGGTCGGCGGCGATGACCGCGTCGGAGAGCTGGTCGAGCGCGTCGGGGTGGAGCTTCTTGATCGCGTCGATCAGGTCGTCCAGGCGCAGCTGAGTGGTCTTGGGAACGATCGGATTCTCCATAGCGTCAACCGTAGGTTGTCGATCCAGGGATCGTCAACCTAAGGTTGACGCTATGCCGGGTCGGTCTTCCGTCAGCCCCGCTTCTCCCACACGTACGCCGCCGAGACCGGGTGGCTGCGGTACTTCTCCCACTTCGGCTTGAGTGCGATCCACCCCTCGTCCACCACCGCCTCCCGCATCTCCACCAGCGTCCAGCCCGCCGCCAGTCCGGCCGTGAGGTGGTCGGAGACCAGGTGGACGTGGGTGGTGATGGCGACGTCCGCGCCGTCCGCGCCGGTGAAGTGGGTCGGCATGCCGGCCGCCATGATGAAGGACGGGTGCAGGCCGACCAGGACGCAGCGCCCGCCCGGGCGGGCCAGCCGGAAGGCCTCGCGGTAGTACGGGCCGAGGTCGGCGAGGTGCTCGTCGATCAGCGAGGAGATCACCAGGTCGTACGCGCCGGCGGTGAGCCCGGTGGCGGCGACGTCCCCCTCGGTGAGGCTGTCGTGGGCGCCGCGCTCCTCGGCGCGCGCCAGCATCTCGGGCGTGAGGTCCACGCCGTCCAGCACCAGCCCCGCGGCGGCCCGGCCGCGCAGCCAGGCGCCCGTCCGGCCGGTGCCGCAGCCGAGGTCGGCGGCCCGGCGGACCTCCGGCCAGGCGGGGAGGGCGAGTCGGTCGAGGACGGCGAGGTCCATCGCGTCCTCGACGGTCTGCTCATAGGTGTCGACCCAGCCGGCGTAGCCGGTCCGGACGTCCACGGTGGGGTAGTTGCGGGTGTCGAAGTCGGAGAAGTCCACCATGCCCGGCAGTATTGAGGGCCGACCCGGGCGCTCGCGAACGATTATCGGAGCGTCAGCTTGAATCCGTCGTGGCTGCGGTCGAAGCCGAGCGAGGCGTAGAACCGGTGCGCCTCGGCCCGCCGCTTGTCGCTGGTCAGCTGGACGAGCGTGCACCCGCGCTCCCGGGCCCGCTCGATCGCCCGCCGCATCAACTCCCGCCCCAGCCCCGACCCCCGCCGGTCCGCCCGGACCCGGACCCCCTCGAACAGCGCCCGCTCCGACCCGCCCCGCCCGAGCCCCGGGATGTAGGTCGCCTGGAGGTATCCGAGCACCGTCCCGTCCCCCTCGTCGAGCACCAGCATCTCGTTGCGCGGGTCGGCGTCGATGTCGGCGAAGGCCCGCGCGTACGCCCCGCCGACCTCGACGGAGGCGGGACCGGTGGTCCCCTCCTCGTCGGTGAGCAGGGCGATGACGGAGGGCAGGTCCCGGCGGGTGGCGGTTCGGAGGATCACGCCCCGGAGTGTGCCAGAGCGCGGACCCGGTGCCGGAGCGGGACGTCGGACCGGCCGACGTCCCGCTCCGCCCGTCGAAACGGGAGGGGGTCGGAGGGGCCGGCGGAACCGGCCGAACCGCTCAGGAGGGGAGCAGGCGGGCCCGGACGGCGGCGAGGTCGGCGGGGGCGACGCCGGCCGTGAGCAGGTAGGGGGCGGGGGAGAAGTCGGCGAGGGTGGCGGTGACGGCGGCTTCGGCGGTGGTGCCGGCCTCGGCGAGGGCGGCGTCGATCCGGCGGTACGGGTCGGGGAGGCCGAGCATGCCGTAGAGGGGGCGGACGTTGGGGGCGCTCAGGAGGTAGTCGGCGACGATCTCGGCGGGGTGCACGTCGGCGAGGGCGAGCAGCAGGAGGGCGGCGAGGCCGGTGCGGTCGCGGCCTGCGCCGCAGTGGACGACCAGTCCGCCGGGGCGGGCGCCGGCGATCGTGGTGATCAGCTCGGCGGCGGCGTGCGGGCAGTGGTCGAGGTAGGGGCGCAGGGCCAGCGGGGTGCCGTCGAGGTGGCCGTAGGTCTGCCACCAGGCGGGGCCGGCGAGTTCGTCCAGCGGGACGCGGATCAGCTCGACGTCCTCGGGGAGCGACAGGAGGGGCTTGTACTCCTCGATGTCGCGCAGGTCGACGACGGTGCGCACGCCGTGGTCGAGGAGGGCGTCCCAGCCCTCGGCGGTGAGGCGGTCCAGGTTGTCGGCGCGGGCGATCGCGCCGCGGGCGGTGCGGGCGCCGGTGGTGGTGCGCAGTCCGCCCAGGTCGCGGACGTTGAGGCAGCCGTCCCAGACCAGGGTGCGGTCCTCGGTGGTGGTGGCTTGCGCGTCGGCCCGGCTCATCGGTTCCCCGTTTCCTCGACGAGGGGGTCCCGTTACCCCCTCGTTATGTGGACTTCCGATGCGGCGGGATGGTTCCTCAGATGTTCGGATGATCGGTGGGGCGGGGGTGGTCAGGTGGACCCCCGGCGGGCAGCGGCACGGTGCACGGCCGCGCCTCGCCGTGGCGGTGTCGTCGAGCCGCGGGAACGCGCTACGGGTGGGCGAAGTCCCAGAGCGGCCGGCCGAGGGTGTCCGCGCAGCGCACGACGGCGAAGCGGTCGTCCCCGGCGGAGAGGAAGCCGTGGGCGACGCCGCGCAGCACCGTACGGGCGGCGGCGTCCGCCCGCGTCCAGGCGCCGGTGAGGACGAGCGCGCCGTCGACCAGCTCGGCGCGCTGGATCCGGGCCACCGGGACGGCCAGCAGGGCGGCGTTGACCTGTTCCAGCTCGGTGCGGGAGAGGTAGGTCTCGCCGGTCGCCCCGCCGCGCTCCCGGTCGGCCCGGCGGCGCAGCTCCGGCAGCCCGTAGTGGCGGACGGCGGCCACCGAGTCGTCCAGGGCGACCCGCCAGCGCGGGCCGGGCAGCACCTCCCACCAGACGTCCGCGCAGACCGGCAGCAGTTCGCCGATCCGGGCCCGCCAGGACTCGACGCCGTAGACGGCGCGCGGGTCCGGGCGCGGGCCGGGGAGGGCCGCGGCGGCCCAGTCGCTCCGGCGGACCAGGCTGAGGTCGAAGGTGTAGCGGAGCCCGTCGTCGGTGCGGTGCTCGACCACGCCGAGCAGGGCCCAGTGGGTCGGGTCGGGGAGGCTGAAGGTCCGCCGCCAGCCGGTGAGGCCCAGGAGGCGGAGGGCGGGCGCGAGGTGGTCGCGCAGGCCGCGCTCGAAGAGCTCGTGGGCGGCGGGGGTCATGGCGTTCCTGGGGATGGGGTGGGGGAGCGGTCGGCGGCGCCCGGGGTGCGCGGGAGAGGTGGGGGCGCACGGGCGAGGACCGGAGTGAATAGTTCACCTACAACGTAGGCGATAAGTCGACTTTGATGCCGCAGACGAAGGCCAGAAGGTCTCAGGACCTTTGACCTGAAGGTTCTTTTGTCATAGGGCCCGCGTCCGGACCTTCGTGGACCGGGCGGCGGCCCGGGCGGCGGCGCGGGTGCGGGACGGCCGTCCGGGCCCGCGGGAGTGGGCGTTCGCCCAGATGGCGGATGATGTGGCGGGTGCAGAGTGCAGAACGCCCCGGAGCGGGCACCGACAGCGCCGTCGGCCGGTCCGGACCGGTCCCGACGTCAGGCCCGCCACCCGGCCCGCCCACGGGCGCGGGCACCACCCCCGTCGATCTGACCGAGGCCGTCCGGGCCGCGCAGGACGGGGACGAGGAGGCCTTCCGGCTGCTGTTCCGGACCGTCCAGCCGGGCCTGCTCCGCTACCTGCGGGTGCTGGTCGGCGGCCGGCCCGAGGACGCCCAGGACGCCGAGGACATCGCGTCCGAGGCGTGGCTGCAGATCGCCCGGGACCTCGGCTCCTTCACCGGTGACGGCGACGGCTTCCGCGGCTGGGCGGCGACCGTCGCGCGCAACCGGGCACTGGACCACCTGCGGGCCCGCCGCCGGCGGCCGGTCACCGACCTGCCCTTCGAGTACCTGGCCGGGCTGGCGGGCGGCGACGACACCGCCGGGGCGGCGCTCGCCTCCGTCGGCACCTCGGACGCGCTGGCGCTGATCTCCCGGCTGCCCCGGGACCAGGCCGAGGCGGTGCTGCTGCGGGTGGTGATGGGCCTGGACGCGGAGAGCGCCGCCCAGGTGCTCGGCAAGCGCTCGGGCACCGTCCGGATGGCCGCGCACCGCGGGCTGAAGCGGCTCGCCAAGCTGCTGGAGCAGTCCTTCCCGGCGGGCGCGGCCGGAGCCGGGATCCCGGCCGCGCGCCCGGGCCGGGACGGTGGCCCGACGGACGGTCCGGCCGGGGGGCCGACCGGCGGCGGGACGGCCCGCAAGGGGCTCGGACGAGCCGGGAAAAAGAATTCTCCGCAGGGTGTGACAGAACGCCGGGCCGCGACGCTGAAGGACATGAGATGAGCACCAACCGATCCCGTCGGATCGACCGTGACACCGCCGAGCAGCTGCTCGCCGGTGCCGTGGGCGGCCCGTCGGCCGGGCGGGACGCCTCGCTCACCGGCCCGGACGGCAACACCGGGCACACGGGACCCCTCCGGCCCGGCGACGGACCGGAGAAGCGGGTCGCCCGGGTGCTCGCCGCCGCCGCGGCGCCGGCGGCGCGGGGCGAACTGGCCAGGGAGGAGGCGGCCCTGGCCGCGTTCCGGGAGGCCCGTCTCGCACCCGCTCCCGCCGTACCCGCCGCACCCGCACCCGTCCGGAGACGATCGATGGCAACCGCCGCGTTGACGAGGGCCTTCAGCACGAAGGCCGTCGCCGTCGTGCTCGGCGCCACCGCGCTCGGCGGGGTCGCGGTCGCGGCCGGGACCGGCAACCTTCCCTCGGCGCTGGGCGGCGGCGGTTCGGACGAGCCGAAGCGGCACGTGGTCGCCCCCGTGACGTCCGCTCCGGCGAGCGCCGCGGAGAGCCGTTCCGGAACCCCGTCGGCCGGCGGCCCGTCGGCCCGGCCGCTGACCGCCGCTCCGACCGGTGGAACCTCCGCCGGTCCGTCGGGCGGTCCGGCCGCCGCCGATCCGTCCGCCCCGGCGAACCGGCCGACCGCGCCGCAGCCGCCCGCCGCCACGCCGGGGGACGGGCGCGGCCCGTCGAACCCGGTGGCCCACGCGGCGCTCTGCAAGGCGTTCTCCGACCGGGCGGGCAAGGGCGAGCGCCCGCGCACGCTGGTCACCGATCCGCAGTTCGGCGGGCTGGTCGGCGCGGCCGGCGGGACGGACAAGGTGGAGGACTACTGCGCCCGGCTGCTCCGCGAGGCGGGCGACGGCGACCGGCAGGGCGGTCCGGCACCGACCCGGTCCGGCGCCGCGGCCTCCGGGAGCGGCGGTGGCGGCGGTGGCGGCAACGGCCAGGGCAGCGGCGGCAGCGGCCAGGGGAGCACCGGCCAGGGCTCGAACGGCCAGGGGTCCACCGGCCAGGGCGCCGGCGGCCAGGGCTCGAACAGCCAGAGCGCCAACGGCTCCGGCGACAACGGCGGCGGCAGCGCCGACCGGACGTCGAAGCCCGTCGGCACCGTGCTGCCCGCACCGCCCACGGCGGTCACGCCGGCCCTCCCGGGGCAGACGAGGACCGACCGCGTCGACAAACCCGACGCCGACACCTCGGGCAACCCGAGGTGACCCACGATCTCCGGATGGGCGGCGAGCGAATCCCCCCGGGCCCGTCGCCCATCCGGACCGCTCCGCCCGCACCACCGCAGTAACCGCAGACCCCGAGTGGCCGGCCGGCCCCCCCGTGCCGCCCGTCCACCCGGCCGGCCCCGTCAGGACCGGCAGGCGCACCCCGGAACGCGCCCGCCGGTCCTGACGGACCGGAACCCGCCGGCCCGCCCGCCCGCAGTCAGGGCGGGCCGGCACCCCGCTCGACCAGTCCGAACCGGACCGATCGTGAACCGTCGTCGAGGGACGACCCACGAGCCGGCGGTCGGGGATCCGCTGCCCGGTTCCCCGGCCGCCCCCCTCTTCCGGCGAGCCGCCGGCGCCCGGCTGCCGACTGCCGCCGGGGGCTATCGTGCACAGGTGCACGAGGCGGTCCGGGACCCCGGGCAGGGCCTCTGAGGGGAGCGGTTCCAGGTGATCGGACGCGCGCTGAACGGGCGCTACGAACTCGTCGAGATACTCGGCGTCGGCGGCATGGCCACGGTCTGGCGCGGGGTGGACCACGTGCTGGGCCGCCAGGTGGCCGTCAAGGTCCTCAACGGGGGCCTCGCCGACGACCCGCGGTTCGCCGAGCGGTTCGGCCGCGAGGCGCAGCACGCCGCGATGCTGGTCCACCCGAGGATCGTCATGGTCTTCGACTCCGGGGTGGACCAGGGCTCGCCGTACATCGTGATGGAGCTGGTGCAGGGCCGCTCGCTGGCCGCGCTGCTGGCCCAGCGGCCGGGCCTGCCGGTCGAGCAGGCGGTCGGGATCGCGGCCGCGGTCTGCGAGGGGCTGGCGCACGCGCACGCGGCGGGCCTGGTGCACCGGGACATCAAGCCCGGCAACATCATGATCACCGGCGACGGCGGGGTGAAGGTCGTCGACTTCGGCATCGCCCGGGCGGGCTCCTCGCACAACCTCACCCAGACCGCCCAGGTGCTCGGCACCGCCGCGTACCTGTCGCCCGAGCAGGCCACCGCGAGCCCGCTGGACGGCCGCACCGACCTGTACGCGGTCGGCTGCGTGCTGACCGAAATGCTCACCGGCGCGCCGCCGTTCACCGCCGAGACGCCGGTGGCGATCGCCTACAAGCACGTCGGGGAGCTGCCGCTGCCGCCCTCCGCCCGGCGCCCCGGCCTGCCGCCCGCGCTGGACGCGGCGGTGCTGCGGCTGCTCGCCAAGCACCCGGCGGAGCGTCCGGCGGACGCCGCCGCGGCGCGGGCCGAACTGCTGGCCTGCGTACCGGGGCTGGTGCCCGCCGACCCGACCGGCGAACTGCTCGCCGCCGCCCCGCTGCCGCCCGCCTTCCCCACCGCGGCCCCGGCGGACCAGCAGCACACCACCCTCCTGCCGCCCCAGGCGGTGCCGCTCGCGGTCCCGGCCCCCACCTCGGTGATGGCGCCGATCCCGATGGCCCCGCCGCCGCTGCCGGAGCCCGAGCGCGAGAGCCGCCGCAAGCCGATCGTGCTCGGCGCCCTCGGCCTGGCCGGTGTCGCCGGCGCCGCGGTGCTCGCGCTCAGCGCCTTCGACGACCCGGCCACCCCCGCCGCCGCGCCGTCCACCCGCCCCACCGCGACCGCTCCGGCCGCCCCGGCGTCCACGCCCGCCCCGACCCCGACCCCGACGCCCACCCCGAGCGCCACCACCCCCTCCGCCCGGCCGACCCCGACGGCCCCCGCCACCACCCCGGCCCCGCACAACCCGGCCCCGCTGGTCCAGATCAACGCCCTGCGGCAGAGCATCGCGCAGACCCAGGTGGAGAAGGACCGCTCCCGCCAGATCGACCTGCTGCGCACCCTGGACGAGGCCACCGCCCGTCTCAACGAGGGCCGGCCCGACGACGCCGCCGGCACGTTGAAGGGCGCCCAGCGGACCGTCCGGGACCTCGCCAAGAAGCACGCCATCGACGGCCCGACCTACCAGAACTGGAACTCCCGCCTCTCCTCGCTGATCACCTCCCTCAACGCCGTCGCCGACGAGGAGGACTGAGCGGACCGGGGGGCGGCGGTTCAGACGCCGAGGAAGCGCTGGAGCTGTTCGAGGACGTAGTTGGCGCCGGTGTAGCCGACGCCCTGGAACCACAGCTGGTCGTCGACGGGGAAGGCACGGTGCGCCTTGACGGCCTCCAGGGACTGCCAGCCGGGGCTCGCCAGGACGGCGTTGAGGCCGTTGCGGTCCGGGTCGCCGTAGCCGGCGTAGAGGAGCAGGTCGCCGTCGGCCCGGGCGAGCTGCTCGGGCGGGAGCTCCTGGTCGGCCTGGTCGGTGTTCTGGGCGTCCGGCCGGCCGAGGCCGGCGTCGGCGAGCACGGAGCCCGGGAAGGTCTGCCGGGCGTACTGCCGGATGCCGCCGCCCTCCACGAAGCGGAGCAGGCTGACCTTCCGCCCGCCCGCCCGGGCGTTCGCCAGCGCGGTCACCACCTGGCCGACGTGCCGCTGGTAGGAGGCCGCGAACGCCGCCGCCGCGTCCTGGCGGCTCAGCGCCTGGGCGTGGGTCTGGACGTTGGCCTTCCAGGGCGCGCCGGTGGTCTGGGTGAGGACGGTCGGGGCGATCGCCCGCAGCTCGTCGTAGCGGTCGCCGTCGCGGGCCTGGTTGGAGAGGATGAGGTCGGGCCGCAGGGCGCGGACCGCGGCGAGGTCCGGGTCGCCGACCGGGCCGACGTAGGCGGTCCGGGCGAGCCGGGAGGCGGGCCAGTAGTCGGGGAAGGCCCGGTCCGCCGCGGGCCGGGCCGCGCCGACCGGGGTGATGCCGAGGGTGAGCGCGGAGTCCAGTTCGGCGGTGTCCAGGGCGACCACCCGCATCGGCGCGCCGGGCACGGTGACCGGGCCGGTGGCGGCGGCCACGGTGACCTCCGGCAGCGGGGTGGGGGAGGGCGTCCCGGCGGCCGTGAGGCCGGTCGGCGGGGACGCGGCGGGTCGGGCGGTGGTGCAGCCGGTGAGCGCGGCGCCGCCGAGCCCGCCGAGCGAGGCCAGCAGGGTGCGGCGGGTGAGCGGGGGCATCGGCACCTCGGACGGCGGGGGAACGTGAGCGCGGTCCGTCGATTATGTCCGAATTGGTGCGTAATCAGCGCATAAGACCTCGCTACGCGTCCGCCGCGGCCGCCCACGGCGCGCCCGGCACCACCAGCGGCGTGCCGGTCACCGGATCCGGCACCACCACCGACTCCAGCCCGAACACCTCCCGCACCAGCTCCGCCGTCACCACCTCGGACGGCGGGCCCTCGGCGACGATCCGCCCGTCCCGCATCGCCACCAGGTGGTCCGCGTAGCGGGCCGCCTGGTTGAGGTCGTGCAGCACCGCGACGACGGTCCGCCCGCGCTCGACGTTCAGTCGGCGCACCAGGTCCAGCACCTCGACCTGGTGCGCGATGTCCAGGAAGGTGGTCGGCTCGTCGAGCAGCAGGATGTCGGTGCCCTGGGCGAGCGCCATCGCGATCCAGACCCGCTGCCGCTGCCCGCCGGACAGCTCGTCCACGCCGCGCTCGGCCAGCTCGGCCGTCGAGGTGCGCTCCAGCGCCTCCGCGACCGCCGTCTCGTCCTCAACCGACCACTGCTGCCACCAGCTCTGGTGCGGCTGGCGGCCGCGCGCCACCAGGTCGGCCACCGCGATGCCCTCGGGGGCGCTCGGCGACTGCGGCAGGAGCCCGATCCGCTGGGCGATCCGCTTGGTGGGGACGCGCGCCAGCTCCTCGCCGTCCAGCAGCACCGCGCCGCGGACCGGCTTCAGCAGCCGGCCCAGCGCGCGCAGCAGGGTGGACTTGCCGCAGGCGTTCGGGCCGACGATCACCGTGACCCTGCCGTCCGGGATCCGCAGCGAGAGCTTCTCGGCGACGGTGCGCGCCTCGTAGGCGAGGGTCAGCTCCCGCGCCTCCAGGCGGTGGGCGGCCGCCCGGTCGGCGGAGCCGGCGGCAGCGGAGCCGGCGGTCGACTCGGTGGCGACGGACTCGGTGCGGACGGACTCGGCGTCGGCGGGCATCGGGACCTCCACGACTCAGGAACCTCCACGGCGGGAGCGGATCAGCAGCCACATCAGGTACGGCGCGCCGACCAGCCCGGTCACCACGCCGACCGGCAGCTCGGTGGGCGCCAGCAGCCGACGGGCCAGCAGGTCGGCCAGCACGACGACCAGCGCGCCGGTGAGCGCCGAGCAGAACAGCGGGATCTGCGCCGAGCGGGCCAGCCGGACGGCGATCTGCGGGGCCATCAGCGCGACGAAGTCCACCGGCCCGGCCGCGCCCGCCGCGCAGGAGGCGAGCACGACGCCGAGCAGCGCCATGCCCAGCCGGATCCGGTTCAGCCGCAGCCCGAGGCCGACGGCGGTGGCGTCGTCGAAGGAGATCGAGCGCTGCGCCCGGGCCGCCCACAGCGCCACCGGCACGGCGGCCAGCAGCACCCAGGCGAGCCAGCCGGCCTGGTCGTAGCCGGAGCCGTTCAGACTGCCGGTCATCCACACCTTGGCGGCCTGCGCCTGGAAGCCGTCGCCCTTGGTGAGGAACACCGAGGTCAGCGAGGAGAGCGCGACCGAGATGCCGATGCCGATCAGCACGAAGCGCTGGGCGTGCAGCCCGCGCCGCCAGGCCAGCAGATAGACCAGCAGGCCCGCCACCAGCCCTCCCGCGACGGCCGCGTACGGCACCTGGCCGGTGAAGCCGACCACGCCGTAGGCCAGCAGGCCGACCACGGTCGCGGTGGCGCCCCAGGAGACGCCGACCACGTCCGGACTGGCCAGCGGATTGCGGGCGACGGTCTGGATCAGTGCCCCGGCCAGCCCGAGCGCGGTGCCCACCAGCAGGCCGACCACCACCCGGGGCAGCCGGAACTCGCCGACCACCAGCTCGTGCGGGCTCGGCTGCCCGAACACCACCTTCAGCACCTCGCCGGGCGCCACGGTGGACTCGCCCAGGCAGAGCGAGGCGACGACGGCGGCGGCCAGCGCCACCAGCAGGCCGAGCGCGGCCCAGGCCGAGCGCCGGTGCAGCAGGAAGGAGACGCGCCGGGCGCGCACCACGGTGTAGCCGCGCAGCGGGACCGTCGGGGCCGTCATGCCGCCACCACCTTCCGGCGCCGCACCAGGGCGACCAGCACCGGCACGCCGACCAGCGCGGTCATCACCCCGGCCGGCACCTCGGAGGGCGGGAACAGCACCCGGCCGAGGGTGTCGGCGAGCAGCAGCAGCGCCGGGCCGAGAACGGCGGACAGCGCGAGCACCCAGCGGTGGTCGGCGCCGGCCACCGCGCGGGCGGCGTGCGGCACGGCGAGGCCGACGAAGGCGACCGGTCCGGCCGCCGCGACCGCCGAGCCGGTCAGCACGGTGGCGCCGAGCGCGCCGACGGCCCGCACCAGCCCGGTCTTGGCGCCGAGCCCCTTGGCGGTGTCGTCGCCGAGCGCCAGCGCGTCCAGCCCGCGCGCCACCGCGAACACCAGCACCGTGCCGACCGCCAGGAACGGCAGCAGCTGCCAGGCGACGTCCGCGGTGCGGCCGGAGAGCGAGCCGACGTGCCAGAACCGGAACTGGTCCATGGCGGCCGCGTCGGTGGTGAGCACCAGGGTGTTGAGCGAGGCGATGAACGCGGACACCGCCGAGCCGGCCAGCGCCAGCTTCACCGGCGTCGCCCCGCCCCGGCCGCGCCCGGCCAGCCCGTACACCACCACGGTGGCGATCACGGCGCCGGCGAAGCCGAACCAGACGTACCCGGTGAGCGTGGAGATCCCGAACGCGGAGATCGCCAGCACCACACCGGCCGCCGCGCCCTGGCTGACGCCGAGGATGCCGGGGTCGGCGATCGGGTTGCGGGTGATGCCCTGCATGACGGTGCCGGCCATGCCGAGCGCCGCGCCGACCGCGAGGCCGACGACCGTACGGGGCACCCGCAGCTCGCGGATCACGACGGCGTTGGTGGAGTCCCCGCCGTGCAGCAGGGCGTCGACGGTGTCGCCGAACGGGATGTTCCGGCTGCCGACCGCGAGGCTCAGCAGCACCGCGGCGGCCAGCACGGCCAGCGCGGCGGCGAGCCACAGGATGCGGCGGCGCAGCAGGCGGGCTCTGCCGGGCGCGGTGGTGTCGGTCATGGCTCTCTCTCGCAGATAGCTCAGGCAAACCTAAGTTCCGCGCCGAAGCCTGGGCAAATCGTTCCTCCTGGTCGGCCGGGTCCGTTGGGTAGCCTGGCGGCATGCCTGCGACCTCGGACGCCCCGCTCACCGTCGGTTTCGACCTCGACATGACGCTGCTGGACACCCGGCCCGGCATCCGGGCCACCTACCTGGCGCTGTCGGCCGAGACCGGGACCGCCATCGACGCCGACCTGGTGGTGACCCGGCTCGGGCCGCCTCTCCTCGACGAGCTGCGCAACTGGTTCCCGGAGGGGCGGGTGGAGGCGGTCGCGCACCGCTACCGCACGCTGTACCGGGACCACGCCTTCGCGCCGACCGTCCCGCTGCCCGGCGCGCACGCCGCCCTGGACGCGGTCCGGGCGCACGGCGGCCGGGTCGCGGTGATCACCGGCAAGTACGAGCCGAACGCCCGCCTCCACCTGGAGCACGCGGGCCTGCGGGCGGACGCGGTGGCCGGCGACCTCTGGGCGGAGACCAAGGGCGACGCGCTGCGCGAGCACGGCGCGACCGTCTACGTGGGCGACCACCTCGGTGACATCCGGGGCGCCCGACACGCGGGCGCCGTCGCGGTGGCGGTGGCCACCGGCCCGTACGGCGCCGCGGAGCTGCGGGCGGCGGGCGCGGACGTGGTGCTGGCCGACCTCACCGGCTTCCCGGCCTGGCTGGCCGGGCACCTCGCCGCGGGCGAATAGGCGCGTCGTCCGGGCATCGGGGCGCCTGACGCGGACGCCCGGCCGGGCGTCCGCGTCAGGCGCCCGTGTCAGGCGTTCGCGCGGATCCGGCGGCGCTGGGCCCGTGCGGAGAGCAGCAGGCCGGTGAGGGCGAGCAGGAAGCCCAGCGGCATCAGCATGCTCAGCCAGTACGCGGCGGTGGGCAGCGGCGTCAGGTGCAGGAACAGCGGGACGAAGGTGACGAGCGTGGCGAGCGCGCCGAGCCCGAAGACGATCGCTCCGGCCTTGACGTAGGCGTCGCCGCGGTCGGCGCTCTGGCTGCTCACGGGGCTTGCTCCTCTGCGGCGGGGACGGCGGGTTCGGCTGCCGTCCCAGTCTCGCAGAGGGCGCCGGGGCCCGTTCCCGCGCGGTGCCGCACGGGGAGCCGGCGGGCGCTTCGCCGACGAGCGGCCCCGTCACGTTGCGCAGTTTTCCGGGCGCTGGGAGTTTTGATCCCTGCTGGGCGGGGGTATGCAGGCTGTGCCGAGGGGTGCGATCAGTGCGCCCCGTTTCTCTCCGACCGGGGGTGCGTGCCTGTGGACAGCGCCGAGCCGCGCCCCGGCCAGGCCGGCCCCGGGTCGCTGGCGGCCGTCGGAGCTCCGTACGGATCTTGTGCGGAACGCGGATGAGACAGTGACGGACCGTTAGTCTGCTCCTTACAGCGTGCTGACCGCGCGTGCCCCACGGGCGTGTCCCCCCGGGCCGGCCCGCTCTCCCACCACCCAGTGATCCCCGGCCAGGTCCGGGATCCCTCACACCCACATCGAGGACTGTTCGAGATGCCCACCGGCCAGGTCAAGTGGTTCAACGAGACGAAGGGCTTCGGCTTCCTGTCGCGCGACGACGGCGGCGACGTCTTCGTCCACACCAAGGCGCTGCCCGCCGGGATCACGTCGCTGAAGCCGGGCCAGCGGGTCGAGTTCGGCGTGGTCGCCGGACACCGCGGCGACCAGGCGATGCAGGTCCAGCTGCTGGAGGCGCTGCCGTCGGTGGCCGCCGCCCAGCGCAAGAGCCCGGACGACATGGCGGCGCTCGTCCAGGACCTCATCACGATGATGGACGCCGTGCTGCCGGGGCTGCAGCACGGCCGCTACCCGGCCAAGCCGGCCGGGCAGAAGCTCGCCGTGCTGCTGCGCGGGGTGGCCGACCAGTTCGACGTGTAGCGCTCCCCGGCGGGGGCTCAGAAGTCCAGCGCACCCGGGCCGAGCGGCGGCACCAGGCCCTCCGCGGCGGCCCGGGTGAGCAGCGCGCGCACGGCCGCGTGCCCCTCCTCGCCGAGGTCCGCGGTGAACTCGTTCACGTACAGGGCGATGTGCTGGTCCGCGACGTCCGGGTCCATCTCCTGGGCGTGCTCCAGCACGTACCCGCGACTGGCCTCCGGGTCGTCCCAGGCCTGCCGCACGGAGCCGCGGATCGCCTCGGTGAGTGCCCGCAGCCGCTCCGCGCCCAGTGAGCGCCGGGCGATGATCGCGCCCAGCGGGATCGGCAGGCCGGTCTCCCGCTCCCAGGCCTCGCCCATGTCGGCGAGGCAGCGCAGGCCGTAGTTCCGGTAGGTGAACCGGGCCTCGTGGATGACCAGGCCGGCGTCCACCCGGCCGTCCCGGACGGCGGGCATGATCTCGTGGAACGGCAGCACCACGATCTCGCCCAGGCCGCCGGGCACCGCGCCCGCCGCCCAGAGCCGGAACAGCAGGTAGGCGGTGGACCGCTCGGAGGGGACGGCCACGGTCTTCCCGCTCAGGTCGTCGCCGTTCTCCGGGCGGGTCAGCACCAGCGGTCCGCAGCCGCGGCCGAGCGCGCCGCCGCAGGGCAGCAGGGTGTACTCGTCCAGCACCCACGGCAGGGCGGCGTAGCTGACCTTGAGGACGTCCAGCTCGCCGCGCTCGGCCAGGCCGTTGGTGACGTCGATGTCGGCGAAGGTGACCTCGGGGGCCTCCGCGCCCGGGACCAGGCCGTGCGACCAGGCGTGGAAGACGAAGGTGTCGTTCGGGCAGGGCGAGTACGCGATGCTCAGCCGTTCAGCCACGGCCGGCCTCCTTCACTAGCGCGGGGTGGGGCAGGAGGGCGAAGGCGCGCTCCAGTGCGGCCAGCGCCTCGCCGATCCGCCAGGCGGACCGGTCGCGCGGGCCCACGGCGTTGGAGACGGTCCGCAGCTCGAAGGACGGCACGCCGTGCCGGGCGGCGGCCTCGGCGACCCCGAAGCCCTCCATCGCCTCGGCCACCGCGTCGGGGTGGCGGGCGGTCAGGGCGGCGGCGCGGGCGGCGCTGCCGGTCACCGTGGAGACGGTGAGCACCGTCCCGGCGACCGCGCCCAGGGCTTCGGCGGCCAGCGCCGCGGCGGCCGGCGCCGGGGTGTGCCGGACGGTCCCGAAGCCCAGCTCGGTGACGTCGGCGAAGCCCTCGGGGGTCTCGGCGCCCAGATCGGCGGCGACGATCCCGGTGGCGACCACGGTCGCGCCGACCGGCGCCCGGGGGGCGAAGCCGCCGGCGATCCCGGCCGAGAGCACCAGGTCGTAGCGGGCGGCGGTGAGCGCGGTGGCCGCGGCGGCGGCCGCCGCCCCCGGGCCGACCCCGCCGGCCAGCACGTCCACCGTCACGCCCGAGGGGTGCGCGACCCGGTCCAGCGCGCCGCCCGGCAGCGCCACCCGCTCCGGAGCGGCCGGGGAGGCCTGCGGGTCGGCGCCCAGGCCGCGCAGCACGGCCTCGGCCTCGGCCGGCACCGCGACGACGACGAGCAGCCGGGCCCGCGCGGGGTCCGACCGATCGTCGGGGAGTCGTACCGTCACCGCAGGACCGTCAGCTGTCCTGGGTGTTCAGCTGGAAGTACCACACGCCGTAGATCGAGTCCGGCGCCTTCGGGTCGGTCTCGACCACGGTGATCAGGGTCTTGCCGGAGGCGTTGAGCGCCTTGCTCGCCGGAACGGAGCCCGAGAAGGTGGCGTTGCGCGCCGCCGAGGCCAGGATGAACCGGCCGCCCTGGCCCTGCTGGCCGCCGTTGGTGTTGGCCCACCAGCCGCGGTCCGCGACCTCGGGGCTGACGCCGATGGCGATCCGGTCGCTGGCGACCACGTCGGACGAGGGGAGGCTGCCGTCCTCCAGGGCCTTGCCGGCCTTGTCCTGGCACTCCTCCTGCTGCTGGTCGGTCAGCGGCTTGCCCTCGTTGAAGCAGAACGGGTCGTGGGCCTGCGACGAGTTGCCCACCACCAGGGTGGCGCGGTGGTCGCTGATCTCGGTCTGGTTCGACGCGTAGGCGATGGACCCGCCGACCGTGCCGGCGGCGATGACGACGACGGCGCCGAGGCCGGCGACTGCGCGGGTGCTGAGGCTCATGCGTCAGAGGCTACCGGGCTTTCGCGATCACGCTACGCGGGGGTCGGCACCGTGTTGCCCCCGGAACAGCCCGTCCTAGGCGACCCGGGGCGCGGCCGCGCGGTGGCGCACCCCCACCCGCACCAGCGAGCGGAGCGTCCAGAGCAGCACCGCGCCGACCACGGCGGCGGCCACCGACAGGCCCAGCGCACCGTTCAGCGGCAGCAGGATGCCGACCGCGCCGCCCGCCACCCAGGACAACTGGAGCGCCGTCTCCGAGCGGGCGAAGGCGGAGGTGCGCACCGATTCGGGGACGTCCCGCTGGATCAGCGCGTCCAGCGACAGCTTCCCCAGCGAGGCCGCCATCCCGGCCGTCCCGGCGACCGCCACCACCGTCACCGTGCCGTACCAGAGCGCGGCGGCGGCCGTCGCGCAGCCGGCCAGCAGCAGCATCGCGGTGACCGTCACCTCCGGGCTGCGCGGGCGCAGCCAGGAACCGAGCACCGAGCCGAGCGCGTTGCCCGTCCCGGCGGCCAGCGCCACCAGGCCGAGTGCGAGGGTCGGCCGCAGGCCGCCGACCGGCTCCTCGCGGAGCAGGAACGCCAGGAACAGCACCAGGAAGCCGACCAGCCAGCGCATCGCCGCCATCGCGCGCAGCGCCAGGATCACCGACGGGCCGACGGTGCGCAGCGAGGCCCTGGGCCGCTGCCCGGCGGGCGCCGACTCGGCGGACCCGGTGTCTCCGGACCCGGTGTCGCCGCGGCCGTGCAGCACGCCGTGGTGGTGGCCCGGGGGGTGCTCCTCGGCGTGCAGCACGGCGCGCTGCTCGCCCTTGGCGGAGTCCACCGTGTGCGGCAGGTGGAAGGCCATCAGGGTGCCCGCCACGAACACCAGGAAGGCGCCGCGCAGCGGCCAGCCGGGCCCGAGGAGGTGGAGCAGTCCGCCGACGCCGGCCGCGACCATGGTGGCCAGCAGCCCGGCCAGGGTCACCCGGGAGTTCGCCTTCACCAGGGAGAGCCGGCTGGGCAGCAGCCGGGGCACCACGACGCTGCGCACCACCCCGTACGCCTTGGAGGCGACCAGCACGCCGAGCGCCTCCGGGTAGAGCGCCAGCCCGCCGCCGGCCACCACGCCGGCCATCGTCCAGGCGAGCACCGCGCGGGCCAGCATCGAGATCGCCATCGCGGCCCGGCGGCCGTGCGGCAGGCGGTCCAGCAGCGGGCCGATCACCGGGGCCAGCAGGGCGAACGGCGCCATGGTGACCAGCAGGTAGAGCGCCACCCGGCCGCGGGCCTCGCCGGTGGGCACCGAGAAGAAGATGGTGGAGGCCAGCGCCACGGTGATCAGCATGTCGCCGAAGGAGTTCAGCGCGTGCAGCTCGATGAGCTTGGCCAGGCCGGACTCGCCGGCGCCCTCGGCGGCGGTGGCCCGGCGGATCCGGCGGCCGGTGCCGTGCACCACCTTGCCTGTGCGGGAGCCGGCCGCGGAGGCGGTGCGGACCAGGAAGTGCCGGCGGGGGCCGTCCTCCTCCGCCTCGGCGGCGTCCTCCCCGTCGACCGGCTCGGCGGCGTCGGCGGGTGCGGCCGCACCGGTCGTCCCGGGCGCTTCCGCGGGGTCGTCGGCGGGCAGTGGCGAGGGATCCACCGACCGCGGTTCGTCCGCGGCGTGGACCGGAGGCTGCTGTCGCGGCACGGCGTTCGCCTCGTCGGGGCTGCCGGCCTGCGAGGCGCGCAGTGCGTGCTGCGACGGGTTCTCGTCCGCCACATGCCCATCCTGCCCCAGAATCGTGACGACAACGCGGGATTCCGCTCCGCGCCGCGCGTACGACGTCCGGCGTTCCGCTTCAGGACCTCCCGGAGCCACTCCGGACGCCCCGGACTGTGCCGGGTGGCCGACCGGCGGGTAGCCTGCCCAGGGTCCGCCCGACGGCCCGACCGGCGCCGGCGGACCTGACGAGCGGCGCGGCCGGTATCCGCGGCGGCCCGCGGTCGCGCAGAATGGACGAGGGACACCGAGCCGCGACGGAACAGGCAACTCGCCGTGGGCGACAGAAGAACTGGGAGAGAATCGACGCCGTGAGTGCTGCGATGCGAAGCCGTACCCCTGATCGGCTCTGTGCCGAGGCCGTCGAACTCGCCCGCCAGGCCGCCGAGGACGCCGTCGGCGCCGAGACCGTCGGAGCGCACCTGGGTGTCCAGGCCGAGGCCGACCGTGTCGTGACCCACACCTTCGAGTGCCTGGACGCGGCCTACCGCGGCTGGCACTGGGCGGTCACCGTGGCCCGCGCCCCGCGCGCCAAGAACGTGACGCTCGACGAGGTCGTGCTGCTGCCCGGCGCCGACGCGATCCTGGCCCCGCAGTGGGTGCCGTGGAGCGAGCGGCTGCGCCCGGGCGACATGGGCCCCGGGGACCTGCTCCCCACCGACGCCGACGATCCGCGCCTGGAGCCGGGCTGGACCGGCGAGGACGAGCCCGCGCCGAACTCCGCGGTGGCCCAGGCCGCACAGGAGGACGTCCTGGTCTCGGACCCGGACATCCAGCCGGCGCCGGTGCGCGCCCAGATCGGCGCGGTCGCCGACGAGCTGGGCATGGGCCGCAGCCGGGTGCTCTCCCGGCTCGGCATGCACCTGGCCGCCGACCGCTGGGAGAAGGCGCACGGCCCGCAGACGCCGATGGCGCAGTCCGCCCCGGCCTCCTGCGCCAGCTGCGGCTTCCTGATCCCGATCGGCGGCACGCTCGGCCAGGCCTTCGGCGTCTGCGGCAACGAGTTCGGCCCGGCCGACGGCCAGATCGTCTCCTTCGCGTACGGCTGCGGCGGGCACTCCGAGGCGGCCGTCATCCCGGCCCCGCCGGCGCCCGCCGAGCTGATCCTGGACGAGCTGGTGGTCGAGCCGCTGCCGCTGCACCCGGACCGGCTCTCCGGCTCGGTGGAGCCGGACGCGCCCACCGAGGAGCTCGGCCACTCCTGAGCACCGCCGTGCGCCGCCGGCCCGTTCCACCCCGTGGGGCGGGCCGGCGCCGTTCGCCGCCCCCGTGCGGGCGTGCCGCCGCCGGGGGCGTGTCCGGGGCAGTCCTTCCGGCAAGGAAGAATGCCCTTCGTAGGGCACAACAGGGCGGCGGAAGGCGGCAGGTCCAGTGGAACCTCGGATCATCGGCAGCGGCACGGACGAGCACCTCGCGGACCCCTTCGGCAGCGCCGAACTGCGCCGCCGGGTGCTGGACGCCTGGGCCGCCTCCCCGGCCCGGTTCCGGGAGGACGCCAACGCCGAGGAGGAACTCGCCCTCGGCGGCTACCGCGACCGGCTGGTGGTCGAGCTGGCGCAGAACGCCGCCGACGCCGCCGTGCGCGCCGGGCACGGCCCGGGCCGGCTGCGGCTGACCCTCGCGGACGGCGTGCTGGCCGCCGCGAACACCGGCGCGCCGCTGGACGCCGCCGCCGTCGAGTCGCTGTCCACCCTGCGCGCCTCCTCCAAGCGCGGCGAGCACGACACCACGGTCGGCCGGTTCGGCGTCGGCTTCGCCGCCGTCCTCGCGGTCACCGACGAGCCCGCCGTGCTCGGCTCGGCCGGCGGCGTGCGCTGGTCGCTCGCGGAGGCCCGGGCCCTGGCCGGGGGCCAGAGCGGGCTCGCCGAGGAGCTGCGTCGCCGAGACGGCCACGTCCCGCTGCTGCGCCTGCCGTTCGCCGCCGAGGGCCCGGCGCCGGAGGGCTACGACACGGTGGTGGTGCTGCCGCTGCGCGACGCCGCCGCCGAGGACCTCACCCGCCGGCTGCTGGCCGGCATCGACGACGCGCTGCTGCTCACCCTGCCCGGCCTGGCCGAGGTGGTGGTGGAGACCTCGGACGGCACCCGCACGCTGACCCGCTCGGCCGCCGAGCCGCGCCCCGACGGCGTCACCGAGGTGACGGTCACCGACGACGCCGGCGCCGGGCTGCGGCGCACCGTCTGGCAGACCGCCGGCGCGGCCGGCGCGCTCGCCGCCGACCTGCTCGCCGACCGGCCCACCGAGGAGCGCGCCCGCCCCTACTGGACGGTGACCTGGGCGGTGCCGGTCTCCGACGAGGGCACCCCGCAGCGGCCCGCGATCGCCCCGGTGCTGCACGCGCCCACCCCCAGCGACGAGCCGCTCGGCCTGCCCGCGCTGCTGATCGCCTCCTACCCGCTGGACTCCACCCGCCGGCACGTCGCCCCCGGCCCGCTCGCCGACTTCCTCACCGAGCGCGCCGCCGACGCCTACGCCGACCTGCTGCGCGCCCGCGGCGGCGACCTCGGCTCGCTCGGCCTGGTGCCGGGACCGCTCGGCCAGGGCGCGCTGGACAACGCGCTGCGCGCCGCCGTGCTCTCCCGGCTGCCCGGCACGCCGTTCCTGCCGCACCCGGCGCCGGTCGAGGAGGGCACGCCCGCGCTGCGGCCCCGGGACGCCACGCTGCTGGAGGGCGCGGACGGCTCGGTGGTCGAGGCGCTGGCGCCGATCTTCCCCGGCCTGCTGCCGGCCGGCCTGGAGCGCCGCACCGAGCTGCGGGTGCTGAACGTGCGGCGGGTCCCGCTCGCCGAGGTGGTCGACCAGCTCGGCGGCCTGGACCGGGAGCCGGCCTGGTGGCGCAACCTGTACGCGGCGCTCGGCGGTGCCGACCCGGAGGCGCTCGGCGCGCTGCCGGTGCCGCTCGCCGACGGGCGGACGGTGACCGGCCCGCGCCGGGTCCTGCTGCCCTCCGACGACGCCGACTGGGCCGCCTTCCCCGGCTACCCCGAGTCGCTGGCCGGCGCGCTCGCCGTGCTCGACCTGCGCCTCGCCCACCCGGAGGCCGCCCACCCGCTGCTGGCCCGGCTCGGCGCCGGCGCGGCCACCCCGGCCGGGGTGCTGGACACGCCCGAGGTGCGGGCCGCCGTCGCCCGCTCCTACGAGCTGGCCGAGGACGACCCGGACGCCGCCGCCGACCTCGCCGAGGCGGTGCTGGCGCTCGTCAAGGCGGCCGCCCCGGCGCCCGGCGAGCACCCCTGGCTGGCCCGGCTGGCCCTGCTCGACGACGAGGGCGAGCCCGCCCGCGCCGGTGAGCTGCTGCTCCCGGACAGCCCGCTCGCCGCGCTGGCCCGCGAGGACGACGCCGCCTGGGTGGACGACGAGCTGCTGGAGCGCTGGGGTCCCGAGGTGCTCGCCGCCGCCGGCGTGCCGGCCGAGTTCGTGCTGGTCCGCGCCGAGGACGTGGTGCTCGACCCGGACGACCTGGACCGGCTCGACCCCACCGCGCCCGCCGACCGGGCGGCCGGCGGCCACCCGACCGGGCTGATCGACGAGGCGCCGGACGGCCTGGCCGACTGGGCCGAGGACGCGCTGGAGGCGCTGCACGCCGACGACGGGGACACCGTGGGCGTCCCACCGGTCGCCGCCGAGCTGCTCGCCGTCCGCGACCTCGACCTGGTGGACGACGACGCCTGGCCGCAGGCGCTGGCCGCGCTGGCCCGCCCGCCGTACCGGGACGCCGTCGTCACCCCCGTCCGCACGCTGCTGCCCGACGGCACCTACGCCGACCTGCCGCCGTACACCGCCTGGTGGCTGCGCGACCACCCGGTGCTGGACGGCCGCGAGCCCGCCGGGCTGCGCGCGGCCGGCGCCGACCCGCTGCTGCGGGGCCTGTACGACGAGGCCCGCACCACCCTGGACGAGCAGTTCCTGCACGCGCTGGGGGTGCGCACCACGCTGGCCGCGCTGCTCGCCGAGCCGCACGGGCCGGACGAGGTGCTGGACCGGCTCACCGACCCGGTCGCCGAGGTCGGGCACCGCCAGCTGCACGGCATCCACAGCGCGCTGGCGCGGGTCGACGCGGAGCGGATCGAGCCGCTGGACGTGGTGCGGGCGGTGCCGCCGATGGACCGCGCCACCGGCCGCCGCCCCGACCGCACCGTCGTGGTGGACGCCGCCGAGGCCGTCGTCGCGGACGCCCCCGACCTGGTGGAGCTGCTGCACGACCACCCGCTGCTGCCGGTCGCCCCGGCGCTCGCCGCCGACCTCGCCGAGCGGCTGCACGTCTCGCTGGCCAGCGAGGTGGCCGGCGGACGGGTGCTCTCCCAGGGCGCCCTGCACCGGGTGCCGGCCGTGGTGCGGGAGCTGCTGCCCGGCTGCCCGGTCGCGTACGAGGAGCACGAGGAGCTGCTGGTGGTCGGCCCGGACGGCGAGGAGGCCGCCGTGGACTGGCGCTGGGACGCCGCGGCCGCCACCCCGGAGGCGCCGTACGACCCGGAGTCGGCCGAGGAGGCGGACGAGGACGACGAGTTCGAGGTGCCGCCGGTGCCCGGGCTGCTGCACGCGGCCACGCCGGAGGGGCTGGCCGCCGGGCTGGCCTGGTCGGTCGGGCAGTGGCACCGCCGGTTCGAGGTGCTGGCCGCGCTCAGCGAGCCGGACCGCGCCTACGAGCTGTCCGCCGCCCGCGACTTCGAGGGCTGAGCCGCCGGGCTCCGGTGCCCGCCCCTCTCAGGAGCGGGTGCCGGAGCGGGTCCGGCCGCGGGCGATCATCCGCAGGTAGAGCGCGAGGGTGGTCACCACCCAGACGGCGGTCAGCACGGCGGCCACCGCCGTGGTCAGCCGCGGCCCGGGGTGGATCCCGGCGAGCGCGCCGACCCCCGCCATCGCCAGGGCCAGCAGCCCGGTGGCCAGCAACCCGCCCAGGAAGGCCACGAAGGCCTCCAGCTCCCCGCCCCTGCGTGCCATGCCGCCCCCGCGATCGCGCTGCTTCGTGGGTCAATCATCGGTCCGGCGGCGCATGATCCGCCAGACCACCTCCAGCACCACCCCGGCGACCAGCGCGATGCCGACGCCGACCCACGGGTCCCGGGTGCCGGTCAGCGAGAGCTGGAAGAAGTCGGAGAGCCACGGCACGGTCAGCACCAGGGCGAACGCCCCGCCCATCGTCCCGATCAGCAGCAGCCGCCACCAGTTGTACGGGCGGGCCACGATCGCCAGCACCCAGATCGCGACCAGGAAGAGCGTCAGGGTGGCCACGCTGGTGTCCGACTCCAGGTCGGTGGCGTGGTCGGCCCGGGCCAGCGCGTACGCGGTGAAGGTGGCCGTCCCCGCGATGACGCCGCCCGGGATCGCCAGCCGCAGCACCCGGCGCACGAAGCCGGTGCGGGCGCGCTCGTTGTTGGGCGCGAGCGCCAGGAAGAAGGCCGGCACGCCGATCGTCAGGGTGGACAGCACGGTGGAGTGCCGGGGCAGGAACGGGTACGGCGAGTGGGTGAAGATCACCAGCAGCGCCAGCAGCACCGAGTAGACCGTCTTGACCAGGAACAGCCCGGCCACCCGCTCGATGTTGCCGATCACCCGGCGGCCCTCGGCGACCACCGAGGGCATCACCGCGAAGGAGTTGTTCAGCAGCACGATCTGGGCGACCGCCTTGGTCGCGTCGCTGCCGCTGCCCATCGCCACGCCGATGTCCGCGTCCTTGAGCGCCAGCACGTCGTTGACGCCGTCGCCGGTCATCGCCACGGTGCGCCCGCGCGACTGCAGCGCGCCGACCAGCTGGCGCTTCTGCTGCGGGGTGACCCGGCCGAAGACGCTGGTGCGCTCGGCGGTGTCGGCGAAGGCCTGCGGCTCGGCGGGCAGGGTGCGGGCGTCCACCGGGTGGTCGGCGCCGGACAGCCCGAGGTGGGCCGCGACCGCGCCGACCGAGACGGCCGCGTCGCCCGAGATCACCTTCGCCTCGACCCGCTGGCCCTCGAAGTAGCGCAGGGTCTCGGCGGCGTCCTCGCGCAGCCGCTGCTGGAGCACCACCAGGGCGAGCGGGCGCAGCCCGGCGGCCGGGTCCGGGGCGTCCAGCGGGACCGGCGTGCGGCCCAGCAGCAGCACCCGCAGGCCCTGGGCGCCCAGCTCGTCCACCTCGGCCAGCGCCGGGTGGCCGGACGGCAGCAGCACGTCGGGGGCGCCGAGCAGCCAGCTCGCCTCGTCGCCGCGGGGTTCCAGCAGCTGTACGCCGCTCCACTTGCGGGCGGAGGAGAACGGCATCGCCTCGATCACCCGCCAGCCGTCGCGCCGCTCGCCGCTGCCGTCGCCGTAGGCGTCGATGACGGCCTGCATCGACGGGTTGGGGCGGGCGTCGGCGCCGGCCATCACGCCGAGCGCCTGCCGGACGGTCTCCTTGCGGGCGCCGTTGTCCCCGAGGGCGTCGGCGTCCGGCCCGCCGCCCTCGTCGGCGCCGATGATCCGCAGGTCGACGACGTCCATGCCGCCCTCGGTGAGGGTGCCGGTCTTGTCCAGGCAGACCGTGTCCACCCGGGCCAGCCCCTCGATCGCGGGCAGCTCCTGCACCAGGCACTGCTTGCGGCCCAGCCGGACCACGCCGATCGCGAAGGCCACCGAGGTCAGCAGCACCAGGCCCTCGGGCACCATCGGCACGATCCCGGCGATCATCCGGCGGACGGCCTCGCGCCAGTCCCGGCCCTCCACCGCCAGCTGGCTGATGATCAGACCGATCGCGGTCGGGACCAGCAGCCAGGTGATGAACCGAAGGATGCTGTCGATGCCCGAGCGCAGCTCCGACTTCACCAGGGTGAACCGGCTCGCCTCCTCGGCGAGCTGCGCCGCGTACGCCTCCCGGCCGACCTTGGTGGCGGTGAACGCGCCGGCGCCGGCCACCACGAAGCTGCCGGACATCACCGGGTCGCCGGGGTGCTTGAGCACCGGGTCCGGCTCGCCGGTGAGCAGCGACTCGTCGATCTCCAGGCCGTCCGCCTCGGTGACCTCGCCGTCGACGATCACCTTGTCGCCGATGCCGAGCAGCACGGTGTCGTCCAGCACGATCTCGCCGACCGCGACCTGTTGGGCGGCGCCGTCCCGGCGCACCTGGGGGCGGGCCTCGCCGATCAGTGCGAGGCTGTCCAGGGTCTTCTTGGCGCGCAGCTCCTGGATGATGCCGATCGCCGTGTTGGCGACGATGACCAGGCCGAACAGGCCGTCCTGGAGCGGGCCGACGACCAGGATGATCGCGAACATCACGCCGATGATCGCGTTGAACCGGGTGAAGACGTTGGCCCGGACGATCTCCCGGGTGGAGCGGCTGGAGCGGACCGGGACGTCGTTGACCTCGCCGCGGGCGACCCGTTCGGCCACCTCGGCCGCGGTCAGCCCGCCGACCCGCCCGGGCAGCAGGCCGAGCGGGTGGGCGCCGTCCGGCTGGTCACCTCTGGGCTGTTCCTCGGCTGGCTGCGCGGGCTGCGTCATGGCACCGACTCTACGGGCGCCCCATGTCCGGTGCGTGCTACTAAAGGACCATTCAGTCCGACCGGGTGGCCGGGTTCCCCGCGTCCGTTCCGGCGGTGGCGGCCCGGCTTCGCGCGATGGCGTCCCGGCGGGCCCGGCAGTACCAGAGCCCGATCAGCCCGAGTCCGCCGCCGGCCAGGCAGATCCACGGCCAGCTGCCGTGGCCGTGGTCGGAGAGGGTGCCCCAGAACGGGAGCAGGACGACGAACGCCGCGAACCAGAGCACCGTGCCGCCGCCGACGATCGCGACGTCGTTGGCCTCCAGCGGCGGGGGCGAGGGGTGCAGTGGCGTCTTGGGCATGGGCCCTAGGGTACGGTGCGGCCGCACGTCCGATCGATTCTGCGCGGGGCCTGTCCGCGCGCGTTACCTGGGTTATTCGTTCTACGCGCGAAGATAGCGTACGAGCGATCGGGGAACCCATACTTGTCTCTCCGGTCGGCCGCGGCATGCTCAGGACATCGTGCTTCGTGCCCGTCCCACCGGTTCGCCCGGCCACCGTCGTTCCCGGGCGGGTCCCCCTCTCCTCAGCCCCCCACAGAGGACGCAGCATGCCCGTGGCCCAGCCGACCACCGAGTCGCCCGAGCCCGCCCGGCCCGACGCGCCGAAGCCCCCGTTCGGCGCGCTGGACCGCTACTTCCGGATCAGCGAGCGCGGCTCGACCCTGCCGCGCGAGATCCGCGGCGGCGTCGCCACCTTCTTCACCATGGCGTACATCCTGGTGCTGAACCCGATCATCCTGGCCAGCGCCACGGACATGACCGGCGCCCACCTGGACAGCGCCCAGCTGGTCACCGCCACCGCGCTCACCGCCGGTCTGACCACGCTGCTCATGGGCGTCATCGGCAACGTCCCGATCGGCCTGGCCGCCGGCCTCGGCGTCAACACCATCGTCGCCCTCCAGCTCGCGCCCAAGATGACCTGGCCGGACGCCATGGGCATGGTCGTGCTGGCCGGCTTCGCGATCATGCTCCTGGTCGCCACCGGCCTGCGCGAGCGGGTCATGAGCGCCGTCCCGCTGGGGCTGCGCAAGGCCATCGCGATCGGCATCGGCCTGTTCATCACCCTGGTGGGCCTGGTCGACTCCGGCTTCGTCAGCCGCATCCCCGACGCCGCCCACACCACCGTCCCGCTCCAGCTCGGCGCCGGCGGCCACCTGCTCGGCTGGCCCGTGCTGGTCTTCGTGCTCGGCCTGCTGCTCACGCTGGTCCTGGTGGTCCGCAAGGTCCCCGGCGCGATCCTGGTCTCCATCGCCGTGATGACCGCCGTCGCCGTCGTGATCGACAAGATCGCCGACATCCCCGCGCTCAACTGGGGCCTGACCGTCCCGACCTGGCCGGGCAACCCGGTCGCCGCCCCGGACTTCGGCCTGGTCGGCAAGGTCAGCCTGTTCGGCGGCTTCGAGAAGGTCGGCGTCCTCACCGGCGCGCTCTTCGTCTTCACCGTCCTGATGTCCTGCTTCTTCGACGCGATGGGCACCATCCTCGGCGTCGCCGACGAGGCCCACCTGCTGGACGAGAAGGGCGACCTTCCCGGCATCAACAAGGTCCTGATGATCGACGGCATCGCCACCGCGGCCGGCGGCGCGACCTCCTCCTCCGCCAACACCTGCTTCGTCGAGTCCACCGCCGGCGTCGGCGAGGGCGCCCGCACCGGCTTCGCCTCCGTCGTCACCGGCGGCCTCTTCGTGGTGGCCCTCTTCCTCACCCCCCTCGCCACCATGGTCCCGGCCCAGGCCGCCACCCCGGCCCTGGTCACCGTCGGCTTCCTGATCCTCGCCAACTCCGTGCGGGACATCGACTGGGCCGACTACACCATCGCGATCCCGGCCTTCCTGACCATCGCGATGATGCCGTTCACCTACTCGATCACCAACGGCATCGGCTTCGGCTTCATCACCTTCTGCATCCTGCGCCTCGCCACCGGCCGCGGCCGCGAGGTCCCGTTCCCGATGTACGCGGTGGCCGGCGTCTTCGCCTTCTACTACCTGATGCCCGCCCTCGGCCTCCTCTGAGGCCCGCGGACGGCCCGACGGCCCCGCGCTCCGGACGGAGCGCGGGGCCGTTTTGATATCGGGGATGCATCGGAACTGATATCGTTTTCTCGTTGTCGACTGCTGGAGGAACGGCCATGGCGCGAACGGTGATCGACCTCGACGACGACCTCCTGGCCGAGGCGCAGCGTCTGTTCGGCACGACCACCAAGGTCGCCACGGTCAATGCGGCGCTGCTGGAGGCCGTGAAGCTGGCGCGCCGGATAGAGCTTGCCGATGCCATCGCGAACGGGGAGTTCGACCTCCTCGGCGAGTCGGGCAAGTCGGCGGCGGCGTGACCCGGGAGCGCTTCCTGATCGACAAGTCGGCCCTGGCGCGCTGGGGAAAGCCGGCGGTGCGGCCCGTCCTCGACGACCTCTCGCAGCGCGCGCTGCTGGCGGTGAGCGCGGCCGTGGAGATGGAGGTGCTGCACAGCGCCCGAAGCGTCGCGGAGGCGGACCGGCTGAGTCATCTGCTCCGGGGGTTCGACTACCTGCCGTGCACGGACGAGGTCTGGGACCGGGCCAAGGACATCCAGCGCCGTGCGATGTTCCGGGGAAACCACCGCGCCCTGTCCATGGCCGGCATGCTGATCGCCGCCACCGCCGAGCGGCACGAGGCCACGGTCCTGCACTACGACGGCGACTACGACATGATCGCGGCCATCACCGGCCGGCCCACTCGCTGGGTCGTGCCGACGGGGACGGCCGACTGACACCCCCTTTCCCGCCCTCGGCCTCCTCTGAGGCCCGCGGACGGCCCGACGGCCCCGCGCTCCGTCCGGAGCGCGGGGCCGTCGGCGTCCGGTGGGTCAGTGGACGCAGTATTCGTTGCCCTCGGGGTCCTGCATGACGGTCCAGGAGCCGCCCGGTTCGGCGACCTCGCGGAGGGTGGTGGCGCCGAGAGATTCGAGGCGGGCCACGGTGGCGGCGCGGGCGTCGGGGCCCGGGTGGAGGTCGAGGTGGAGGCGGTTCTTGTCCTGCTTCGGCTCGGGGACGCGCTGGAAGAGGATGCGCCGGCCGAGGCCGGTGCCGGAGGCCGGGTCGTGCGGGTCCTCGGGGTGCCGGACGGCGGCGAGGGTCTGCCAGGCGTGGCGGCCGTCGACCTCGGTGACCAGGTCCGGGGTGATCGCGCCGGCCGAGAGCAGGCCGGTGATCAGGGCGCTGTGGTCCTCGACCGTGTAGTCGAGGGCGGCGGCCCAGAACGCGGCCTGGCGGTGCGGGTCGGCGGCGTCGATGACGAGCTTCCAGTGCATGGGCATGTAACCGGTTATAGGGGTTGCGAAAGGGCGGGGGCAAGAGGATCTGTCAAGGGGGCGCCGGTGTAGGGGAGTTGACCGGGGGCATACTCCGGGCTGAGACGGGGGAGGGGAGCGGTTCGATGGTGAGACAGGATCCGCCCGCGGGGGTCGAGGCGCAGTTGCTGCCGGAGCTGTTCCGGACGGCCGACCAGGCGTCGCTGTCGGGGCAGCAGGAGACGCTGCGCTGGTACCGGGGGCTCATCTCGATGCTGGTGGTCGCGGCGGCGGTCGGTTCGCTGCCCGGGCCGGACGAGAAGGGGGCCTCCGACATCACGCCGCTGTTCTCGGTGGTGGCGCTGCTGGTGGCGGGGTACTTCTGGTCGCGGTTGCGGCGCAGCAATCCGCAGGCGCGGTGGTACGAGGCGCGGGCGGCCGCGGAGTCGGTGAAGACGCTGGCCTGGAAGTACTCGGTGCGGGCCCGGCCGTTCGAGGGTGCCGCGGAGTCGGCGGACGTCGACCGCGGCTACCTGCTGCAGGTGGAGGACGTGCTGCGGGCGTTCGAGGACCCGGCGATCGTGCCGCCGGGGTCGGTCGCCGAGATCACCCCGGAGATGCGCCGGGTGCGGGCGGAGTCGCTGACCTCGCGCCGGACGCTCTACCTGCGCACCCGGGTGGAGGGGCAGCGGACGTGGTACCGCTCGCGCGCCGAGTCCTGCGAGTCGCAGGCGGTCACCTGGGGGCTGGGCGTGGCGGCGCTGATCATCGTGGGTGCCGCGGCGGCCGTCGCGCAGGCGACCGGGGCGCTGGAGGTGCACGTGTTCGGGGCCACCTCGGCGGCGGCCGCGGCGGTGATCGCCTGGACGCAGCTGAAGCAGCTCCGCCCGCTGGCGGCCGCGTACCAGCTGGCGGCGCGGGAGCTGGAGAACGTCGGCAACCAGCTGTCCGACCTCGACACCCGGACGCCGGACGCCGAGCAGCGCTGGGCGCGGCTGGCCGCCGAGGCGGAGGACGCGGTGTCGCGCGAGCACACCACCTGGCGGGCGCGGCGGGCCTTCCCGCGCTGACCCGCGCCGACCGGTCGGCGGGTCGGCGGGTCGGCGGAGCCCGCCGGTCAGGCGTCCAGCGGGGCCAGGCCGAACGGGTGGCCGGCCGGGTCGATCAGCACCTTGAGGGTGCGGCCGTGCTGGTGGGTGGGCTCGGTCGCCCCCAGGGCCAGCGCGCGGGCGGTGGCCGCCTCCAGGTCGTCGACGTAGAAGTCCAGGTGGAAGTGCTTGCCGCCGTCCGGCTCGGTCCACGGCTCCGGCCGGTACCCGCTGACCCGGCCGAAGCCGAGCGGGCTGCCGCCCTCCGGGTTGTCCAGGATCGCGAACCGCTCGTCCACGTGCCGGGTCTCCCATCCGAGCAGCGCGCCGTAGAAGGCGGCCAGCGCGACCGGGTCGGCGCAGTCGATGGTGACCATGGCGAGGCGGGCGAAGCCGGTGTCGTTCTGCTCGGCCGGGCCGACCGGGGTGGCCTGCTCGGCGGCGACGTCGGTCATGTCTGGTCGGCCCTTCTGCTGAGCGGTGGTGCGGCGCCGGGGCCCGTGCGGAACCGGGTCCCACGACCAGCATCGCACCGGGAGTCACGGAGGGCACGGCCAGCCGGACCGGGGCGGGGGGACGGCGCGCACGTCCGGGAGGCCTTCGCGTACTCCTGCCCCATGGCCCGGGCCGGCATGCCGCCGGGAGGCGGACGATCGGAATCCAATTTTCTTTAGCCAGAGTAATGACGTAGGCTAAAGAACATGCCCGAGATGTCCGAGCAGGACCTCGCAGCCATCAGTCAGCTGCGGTCGTCCGCCATGCGCCTCTCCCGTCGACTGCGCCACCAGCGGGTCGAGGAGTCGCTCAGCCCTACCGAGATCGGGGTGCTGGGCACCCTCGCCCGGTGCGGGAAGGCCACGCCGGGCGAGCTCGCCCGGAAGGAGCACGTACAGCCGCCCTCGATGACCAGGATCGTCGCGATGCTGGAGGAGAAGGGCCTGGTGCGGCGCGAACCGCACCCGGAGGACCGCCGGCAGGTGGTCGTCAGCAGTACCGAGCAGGCCGAGGCGATCCTGGCGGAGTCCCGCCGGCGCCGCAACGCCTGGCTCGCCGAGCTCGCCGAAGGGCTCGACGAGGAGGAGTGGGCGAAGCTCCGCGAGGCGGCGCCCGTGCTCTACAAGCTCGCACACCTCTAGGCACAGCGAATCCGGTGGCCGCCGGAGGACGAAGGAGAACCGCATCACCGCAGGACCGATGACCGACACCAGGAGCGCGACGGCCCCGCCACGGGCCGTCGCGCCGCGAGGGGAGACCACCGTGACACCGCCGGCCGCAGCCAGCGCCGCCGCCACCCGTACCCGGACCGACGAGCAGACCACCGACCCCGCCGCGGCGAGCGCCGCGGCCGCCGACGCCCAGGCACCCGCCCCCGCGGGGCTGCCCGGCAACGGCGACGACGACCCCGACGAACGCACCGCGGCGGACGAACCCGCCGCTCCCGGCCGCACCCGCGCGGCCTCGTCCCCGACCGGCGCCGGGTTCACCCGCCCCGGGGGGATGTTCTCCTCACTGCGCGTTCGCAACTACCGCTACTACTTCGCCGGCCAGGTGGTGTCCAACACCGGGACCTGGATGCAGCGGATCGCCCAGGACTGGCTGGTCCTGAGCCTCACCGGCAGCCCGCTCGCGGTCGGCATCACCACCGCCATGCAGTTCCTGCCGATGCTGCTGTTCGGCCTGTTCGGCGGGGTGCTCGCCGACCGGATGCCCAAGCGCCGGCTGCTGATCTTCACCCAGGGCGCGATGGGCCTGCTCGCCGCGGGCCTCGCCGTGCTGACCGTCGGCGGCGTGGTGACCCCGTACTACGTGTACGCGTTCGCGCTGCTGCTCGGCCTGGTCACGGTGGTCGACAACCCGACCCGGCAGGCCTTCGTCTCCGAGATGGTCGGCCCGAAGGACCTCGCCAACGCGGTCAGCCTGAACGCCGCCAACTTCCAGACCGCCCGGCTGGTCGGCCCCGCCGTCGCGGGCCTGCTGATCGCCGCGGTCGGCAGCGGCTGGGCTTTCGCGCTGAACGCGCTGTCGTTCGCCGCCGTGATCGGCGGACTGCTCGCGATGCGGGAGAGCGAACTGCGGCCGACCGCGCCGATCGCCCGCGAGAAGGGGCAGCTGCGGGAGGGCCTGCGGTACGTCAAGGAGCGGCCCGAGCTGCTCTGGCCGATGGTGCTGGCCGGCTTCATCGGCACCTTCGGCTTCAACTTCCCGACGCTGCTGGCGGGTTTCGCCTCCGACACCTTCCACGTCGGCGCCGGGCAGTACGGCCTGCTGAACACCGCGATGGCGGTCGGCTCGCTGACCGGCGCGCTGGTCGCGGCCCGCCGGGGCGTGCCCCGGCTGCGCGGACTCGTCGGCGCCGCGCTCGGCTTCGGCGCGCTGGAGGCGGTGGCGGCGTTCGCGCCAGGCTACTGGACCTTCGCGCTGCTGCTCACCCTGGTCGGGGTGTTCGGGCTGAGCTTCAACACCTCGGTCAACGCCTCGCTCCAGCTGGCCACCGAGCCCGCGATGCGCGGCCGGGTGATGGGCCTGCTGATGCTGGTCTTCACCGGCGGAACGCCGATCGGCGCGCCGGTCGTCGGCTGGGTCACCGCCTCGTACGGCCCCCGGGTGGGGCTGCTGGCCTGCGGCCTGGTCTCGGCGGCGGCGGCCGGTGTGGTCGGCCTGGTGCTGGCCCGCAGCGCCGACCTCCGGCTGCGGCTCGACCTGCACCCGGGCCGCGGCGGCCGGGTGGTGGCGCTGGTGCCGCGCCCGGCGGAGGCCGCCAAGCCGGAGCTGGCCACGGCCTGCTGACCCCGGGCGGCCCCGGGAACGCCGCGGCGCTCCCGGGGCCGCGTTCGGGCGGTCAGAGCCGGATCGCCAGGATCTGCCCCGGCCAGGGGCCGGCCGGCTGCTCGACCTCGAAGGACTCGGTCTCGTGGAAGCCGAGGGCCCGGTACTGGCCGACCAGCTTGCGGTCGTCCCCGCCGAAGCAGTCCACCCGCAGCAGGCCGATGCCGCGCCGGCGGGCCTCGTCGAGGGCGTCGGCGATCAGCGCGGCGCCGATCCCGGAGCCCTTGCGGCCGCGGTCGGTCACCAGGTTGCGGATGTACAGCTCGCGGCCGTCCACCGCGGTGGCGTACGCGGGGCGCTCCTCGGACAGGACGCAGCAGCCGACCGTCCGCCCCCCGTCGTCGACCGCGAGCCGGATCAGGAACGGCTCGCTCCCGTACCTGCCGATGTGCTCGACGCGGGTGGCGGAGCCGCTGAAGGAGTGCTCGCCCCACTGGCGGGTGCGGCCCCGGGCGGCCAGCCAGGCCACGGCGCCGTCGAGCAGGGACAGGATGTCGGGGATGTCCTCGGGGCCCCCGGTGCGGATCCTCATGGGAAACCGTTCTAGCCCACGCCGCCGCGCGCGGGAAGATGGCTCCATGAGGCTCTTCGTGGCGGTGCTGCCTCCGGTGGAGGCGCTGCAGGACCTGGCCGACGCGGTGGCCCCGGTGCGCGGGCTGCCGGGGGCGGACCGGCTGCGCTGGACGGCGGTCGACGCCTGGCACCTGACCCTGGCCTTCCTCGGCGAGGTGCCGGCCGAACGGGTGCCCGGGCTGGAGGCCGCGCTGGCCGGGGTCGCCGAGGGGCACCCGGCGCACACCCTGCGGCTGGCCGGCGGCGGACGGTTCGGCGACCGGGTGCTCTGGGCCGGGGTGGAGGGGCAGGACTGGGCGCTGCGCCGGCTCGCCGAGGCGGTGCACGGGGCCGCCGCGGAGGTGGTCGGCGAGACGGACGACTTCACCTTCCACCCGCACCTGACCCTGGCCCGGGCCGGCTCCACGCGCGGCCGGCGGCGGGCGGAGCAGCGGACGGCGGCCGGCCGGCTGGACGCCCTGGCGCAGGCGCTGGAGGGCCACCGGGGCCCGGAGTGGGAGGCCGCCGAGCTGCACCTGATGCGCAGCGCGCAGGACGGCGGCGCCGTCCGCCACACCTCGCTGTGCTCCTGGCCGCTGGCCCGCTGGGAGGCCGGGCCGCCGTAGCGGCGGCGGCCCGATCGCCGACCTCCGCGGCCGGATCGCCAACCTCGCCGTCCGGCCGCGAACCGGCCGGGGGTACGCTCGTTGACCGTGGATCCCAAGACTCGCATGCGAATCGTGACCGGAGCGCTGGTGCTGCTGCTGGTCGTCGTCCTGGTCAGCTCGCTGGTCAACCGATAAGGGCCGGAGACGGAGCGAGGGCCACCGCCCGGAGGCGGTGGCCCTTCGCAGTCCGTCCGCGAGGTCCGGTCAGAGGCGCTCGACCACGTAGTCGACGCAGGCGGTGAGCGCATCGACGTCGGCCGGGTCGATCGCGGGGAACATCGCGACGCGCAGCTGGTTGCGGCCCAGCTTGCGGTACGGCTCGGTGTCGACGATGCCGTTGGCGCGCAGCGCCTTGGCGACGGCGGCGGCGTCCACCGCGTCGTCGAAGTCGATCGTGCCGACCACCTGCGAGCGCTCGGCCGGGTTCGCCACGAACGGGTTGGCGAACGAGGACTTCTCGGCCCAGCCGTACAGCCGGGACGAGGAGTCGGCCGTACGGGCGACGGCCCAGTCGAGCCCGCCGTTGCCGTTCAGCCACTCCAGCTGGTCGGCCAGCAGGAACAGGGTGGCGATCGACGGGGTGTTGTACGTCTGGTCCTTCGACGAGTTGTCGATGGCCGTCGGCAGGTCGAAGAACGGCGGGATGTACCGGCCGGAGCCGGCGATCTCGGCGGCGCGCTCCAGCGCGGCCGGGGAGAACGACGCCAGCCACAGGCCGCCCTCGGAGGCGAAGGACTTCTGCGGGGCGAAGTAGTAGACGTCGGTCTCGGCGATGTCCACCGGCAGGCCGCCGGCGCCCGAGGTGGCGTCCACCAGGACCAGCGAGCCCTCGTCGCCGCCGGCCGGGCGGGCGATCGGCATCGCGACGCCGGTGGAGGTCTCGTTGTGGGTGAGCGCGTAGACGTCGACGCCGGCCTCGGCGACCGGCAGCGGGTGGGTGCCCGGGGCGGTCTTGATCACGCTCGGCTCGGCCAGCCAGGGCGCGGCCTTGACGGAGGAGGCGAACTTGGAGGAGAACTCGCCGAAGTCGAGGTGCTGGGACTTCTCCCGTACCAGGCCGAAGGCCGCGATGTCCCAGAAGGCGGTGGACCCGCCGTTGCCGAGCACCACCTGGTACCCCTCGGGGAGGGAGAACAGGCTGCTCACGCCCTCGCGCACGCGCTTGACCAGGTTCTTCACCGGGGCCTGGCGGTGCGAGGTGCCGAGCAGGGAGGTCTCGGTCGCGGCGAGGGCACTCAGGGCCTCGGGGCGCACCTTGGACGGGCCGCAGCCGAAACGGCCGTCGGCGGGCTTGATGTCAGCGGGGATCTGGATCTGAGCCACGGGGCGCAGCCTACCCGCCGGGGTGGCCGGATTCGACGGCGGTCCGCCCGCTGAGATGCCGCCGACCGCCCCGCGAGCTGCGGAAACAGCGGGTCCGGTTCACATGCCGGACCCGCTGTCCGCGCGGCGGTGCGGTGACCTGCGAAGGTCGGGCGGATCAGCGCGCGATGGCGTCGTAGCCCTCGATCTCGCGCGGGCTGCGCGGGCCGGGGCCGATGTAGCGCGCGGCGGGGCGCACGAGCCGGCCCGTGCGCTTCTGCTCCAGGATGTGCGCCGACCAGCCCGCCGTCCGGGCACAGGTGAACATCGAGGTGAACATGTGCGCCGGGACCTCGGCGAAGTCCAGCATGATCGCGGCCCAGAACTCGACGTTGGTGGCCAGCACGCGGTCGGGGCGGCGGTTGTGCAGCTCCTCCAGCGCGGCCTTCTCCAGCGCCTCGGCGACCTCGAAGCGCGGCGCGCCGAGCTCCTTGGCGGTACGGCGCAGCACCCGGGCGCGCGGGTCCTCGGCGCGGTAGACGCGGTGGCCGAAGCCCATCAGGCGCTCGCCCTTGTCCAGCGCGTTCTTGACCCAGGTGGTGGCGTCGCCGGTGCGCTCGATCTCCTCGATCATGCCGAGCACGCGGGACGGCGCGCCGCCGTGCAGCGGGCCGGACATCGCGCCGACCGCGCCGGAGAGGGCGGCCGCGACGTCGGCGCCGGTGGAGGCGATGACCCGGGCGGTGAAGGTCGAGGCGTTCATGCCGTGCTCGGCGGCGGAGGTCCAGTAGGCGTCGATGGCCTTGACGTGCTTGGGGTCCGGCTCGCCGCGCCAGCGGATCATGAAGCGCTCGACGACGGTCTCGGCCTTGTCGATCTCGCTCTGCGGGACCATCGGCAGGCCCTGGCCGCGGGCGGACTGGGCGACGTAGGAGAGCGCCATGACGGCGGCGCGCGCGAGGTCGTCGCGGGCCTGCTCGGCGTCGATGTCCAGCAGCGGCTTGAGGCCCCAGACCGGGGCGAGCATGGCGAGGGCGGACTGCACGTCGACCCGGATGTCGCCGGAGTGGACCGGGATCGGGAAGGGTTCGGCGGCCGGCAGGCCGGGGTTGAACTTGCCGTCGACCAGCAGGCCCCAGACGTGGCCGAAGGAGACATTGCCGACCAGGTCGTCGATGTCGACGCCCCGGTACCGCAGAGCGCCGCCTTCACGGTCGGGTTCGGCGATCTCGCTCTCGAACGCGACGACACCTTCGAGCCCGGGTACGAAGTCGGACATGCACGGCTCCTTCAGTTCTGCGATCGGCGGCCGCCGTGGTGGGGAGGCCCGCCTCTGACCGAATGGTGGTTGGCACTCGGTGCCAGGGTGACAGGCACGGGGTGCATTGCGCCATACACCACGGTGGTGATGTTTTCCCGGGGCCCGCTTGACTTTTCGCTCGACGGCCGGTCGTGCCGGGCGGATCTCCGGGGCGAAGGGTGCGGTTGCGGACAAAACACCGTACGACGGGCGTCCGGTCGGTGGCGAGTCACCTTAACTCCCACCGGGGTTTGTCCAGAGGTAGCGGTGCCGGTTGCTTGTCGTACGGGATGATGTTGACGTGCAGACCCCGGACCGCGCCCAGTCGACGCCCCTGACCCCCGCCACCCGGATCCTGGCCGACGAGGCCCGCCCCGGACCGGACCTCACCGTGATGCGCAAGCACTACGCGCACGAGGGCCTGGCCGAGGAGGAGCTCGCCGCCGACCCGGTCGGCCAGTTCACCCGGTGGTTCCACGAGGCGGACGACGCGGGGGTGGTGGAGCCCAACGCGATGGTGCTCTCCACCGCCGACGCCGGGGGGCGGCCCAGCGCGCGCACCGTGCTGCTCAAGGCGTTCGACGCCCGCGGCTTCGTCTTCTTCACCAACTACGGCTCCCGCAAGGGCACCGAGCTGGCCGCCAACCCGCATGCGGCGCTGCTCTTCCCGTGGGTCGCGCTGGCCCGCCAGGTGATCGTCCAGGGCCGGGTGGAGAAGGTCGGCCGGGACGAGACCGCCGCCTACTTCCGCACCCGCCCGCACGGCTCCCAGCTGGGCGCCTGGGCCAGCGAGCAGTCCAGCCCGGTCGCCTCGCGCGAGGTGCTGGAGCAGCGCTACGCGGAGCTGGAGCGGCGCTACCCGGAGGGCGAGGGGGTTCCGGTGCCGCCGTTCTGGGGCGGGTACCGGGTGGTGCCGGCGAGCGTGGAGTTCTGGCAGGGACGGGAGAACCGGCTGCACGACCGGCTGCGGTACGTCGCCGAGCCGACCGCCCCGACGGGCTGGCGGGTCGAGCGGCTCTGCCCGTGAGGCGGGGCCGGCACTGCCCGTGAGCCGCCCGCGGCTCTGCCCCCGGGGCGGGTCGGAGCTGCCCCGGGACCCGGTGCGGGGCTGCCCGCCGGGGCGCCCGGGGGGCTTCCCGCGCTCCCCGGCCGCACGCCCCTGACCAGGGGCGTCGAGGCGCGGGGCCGCACTTGTGACGACACCGCGACAACTTCCTCCGCTCACCGGCTGACCCGCCGTCACCCCACCAGTAAGGTGAAGACGTTCACCGGGTCGGTGGGGGGTTGTTGGGTGCGGCCGTACTTCTTCTTCAGCTACGCGCGGCGGGACCATCTGGCCGGAGGCGCCTTCGTCGACCAGTTCTTCACCGACCTGCGGGACGAACTGGCGCGGATCGAGCCCGAGGCCGGGCCGGGCGAGCTGGCGTACCGCGACACCGAGCGGCTGCGGGTCGGCGACGACTGGGAGCGGCAGCTCTCCCGGATGGTCGGCGCCAGCCGCACCATGGTCGCCCTCTACTCGCCCGCCTACTTCGCCAGCGACTACTGCGGCAGGGAGTGGACCGCCTTCGACCTGCGGACCCGGCGCCACGAGGAGCAGACCGGCGAGAGCGTTTCGGCCCTCATCCCGGTGCTGTGGGAGCCGCCGCCCGAGGACCTGCCCGCCGAGGTGCGGCGGATCCAGTACGTCCAGCACGACTTCGGCGCGGAGTACGCCGCCGGCGGGCTGCGCCACCTGCTGCGGACCGACCCGCACGGCGCGGCGTACCGCTCGGTGGTGCGGGTGATCGCCGAGCGGGTGCGGGAGGCCGCCGCCTGGCGGGTCGCGGAGCAGCGGGACCTCGACCTCGGGCGGGTGGAGGGCTTCTTCCCGGTGCCGGAGATCGCCGTCCCCGCCGGCCGCAGCAGCCTGGTCCGGCTCTTCGTCGTCGCCCGCTGGACCGGGGACCGGGCGGTCGCGGCGAACGGCGACCGCGTCCCGCCGCAGCGCTCCGGGACCCCGGCGGCCGCCGGGACGGACGGCGCGGGCGGTTCCGACGAGCGGTACCACGGCGGCTGGTACGGGGCGCACCCCCGGGACTGGGCGCCCTACCACCCGCCGCGGCTGCCCTCGCTGGCGGTCCAGGCCCAGCAGGTGATCACCCGGGCCGGGCACAGCACCAGCCTGGAGACGGTCGGCGACGACCTCGCCGACGCGCTCGACCGGGCCCGGGAGAACAACGAGGTCAGCGTCCTGCTGGTGGACCCCTGGGCGGCCGGCCGGGAGCCCTACCGGCAGGCGCTGCGCGACTTCGACCGGCAGAACCACCCGGTCACCGCCGTCCTGCTGCCCGACAGCTCCGACGACCCGCCGCCCGGTCCGGCGCGCGCCCGGCTCTGGGAGGGGGTGCGCGAGGTGTTCGCACGCACCTGGTTGCACCGGTCCGGACCCGAGCCGCTCTTTCGCATCCACGTCCGGCGGGAACGCTTCGAGCGCGAGCTCCTGTCGACGGTCACCGTGGCCCAGAACAGGCTGCTGGACCAGATCGACGACGACCCGGTGACGGCCCGCGCCCAGTTCGGGCTCGGCCCCGACCCGCGGCCGATGCCCGGGCTCACCATCCCGGCCTGGCCGCCGCCCGCCGCGTCGCGTCCGCCGGAGCCGCCGGCCCCGGCGGGGCCGCCCCTGCCGCGTCCGGGGAGCACCCCGGGGAACGGGGCCGCCCCCGGGGCGCGGGCGGCCCGGCGCGAGGAGACCGTGCCCCCTGCCACCCGGGCACCCAGTGAAGGAGAAGCGGACCGATGAGCCCCGATCACGCCGCCCTCGCGGACCACGGGTCCGCAGCCCTGGCACCCCCCGCCACCGGCACCGTCGTCACCTTCTACTCGTTCAAGGGCGGCACCGGCCGCACCATGGCGCTCGCCAACCTGGGCTGGATCCTGGCCAGCCAGGGACTGCGCGTCCTGGTGGTGGACTGGGACCTGGAGGCCCCGGGCCTGCACCGCTACTACCACCCGCTGCTGGTCGACCCCGAACTCCACGCCACCGACGGCCTGATCGACATGCTCCGGGCCTACGTCGACGAGGCGCTGCCAGGACCCGACCGCCCCGGGCCCGGCCCGGACCCCCGGGACTGGCTGGCCGCCCCCGGCCGGCTGGAGCAGTACCTGTGCGGCCTGGCGCTCGACCTCCCGGACGGCGGCCGGCTCGACCTGATGCCGGCCGGCCGGCAGAACGCCGCCTACTCGGCCGCCGTCACCAGCTTCAACTGGCGCAGCTTCTACACCCGCGCGGACATCCGCGGCGCGGAGTTCCTCTACGCGCTGCGCGAGCAGTGGACCAGCAGCTACGACTACGTGCTGATCGACAGCCGCACCGGGGTCAGCGACACCTCCGGCATCTGCACCGTGCTGATGCCCGACACCGTCGTGGACTGCTTCACCCTCGGCGCCCAGAGCATCCGCGGCGGCGTGGACGCGGCCCGCGCCATCGTCGACGCCGACGAGCGCGAGATCCGGGTGCTGCCCGTCCCGATGCGCGTCGAGGACGCCGAACGCGCCGGGCTGGCGGCCGGGCGCGACCTCGCCCACGACGCCTTCGACCCCTACCTCGGCCGCTGGCTCGACCCCGGGCGCCGCGCGGAGTACTGGCGCGACGTCGAGGTGCCGTACAAGCCGTTCTACGCCTACGAGGAGGTGCCGGCCACCATCGTCGACCGGCCGGGGCAGGGCCGCACCCTGCTCGCCGCGTTCGAACGGCTGGCCGACTGGCTCACCGACGGCCGGGTCCGCGAGCTGCGCCCGGTCCCCGACCAGGCCCGCCGCCAGCTGTACGCGGCCTACCTGCGCACGGGCCGCACCCGCTCGCGCCAGGTGTACGTCAGCTACGCCCCCGGGGACCGGGTCTGGGCCGAGTGGATCGCCGGGACCCTGCGGGGCTTCGGCTACCTCGCCACCCTGCACAGCGCCGCCGTCCCGCTCGACCCCGGCCCGCCGCAGACCGCCGCGCTGCCCGAGGCCACCGGGCCGCTGGACGGCGACGGCCGGCTGCTCGTCCTGCTCACCGCCGGCTACACCGCGCTGCCGCGGGCCCGGGAGATCTGGCGCCGGCTGACCACCCAGGACGCGGTGGGCGACTCCGGCGGCCTGCTCGCGGTGCGGGTCGGCGCGGCGGAGCAGCCGGAACCGCCCCAGTTCGCCGGGCACCGCGTGCTGGACCTGCCGACCCGCTCCGCCGAGCAGGCCGAGTCGAGGCTGTTCGAGCTGATCGGCCCGCCGCCCGGCGCCGGACGCTGGATGGACTCCGGGGAGTTCACCGTCTCGCGGCTGCCGCGCTTCCCCGACGGCCGCCCCACCGTCCAGGAGCTGCCCCCGCGGCTTCCCACCTTCACCGGCCGGACGCGGCTGCTGGAGGCCGTCCGGGACGGCTTCACCGCGGGCGCCGACGGGGCGCCGGTGCAGGTGCTCTACGGCATCGGCGGGGTCGGCAAGTCGCAGGCCGCGATCGAGTACGCGCACCGCTTCGCGGCCGGCTACGACGTGCTCTGGTGGGTGCCCGCCCAGCAGTCCGCGGTGATCCCGCAGAAGCTCGCCGAACTCGCCCCCGGCCTCGGCCTGGAGAGCGACGGCGACGTCGCCCGCACCGCCCGCGCGGTACTGGACGCGCTCAGCAGCGGCCGGCCCTACCGCCGCTGGCTGCTGCTCTTCGACAACGCCGAGGACCCGGAGCTGCTGGACCCCTGGCTGCCCGCCGCCGGGCCGGACGGCCACGTCCTGGTCACCTCGCGCGACCGGCGCTGGGCCCGCCGGCACGGCCGCACCGAGGTCGAGGTGTTCGACCGGGCGGAGAGCGTCGAACTCGTCCGGCACTTCAACACCGGCGTCGAGCGGGCCGACGCGGAGCGGATCGCCGAACTCCTCGGCGACCTGCCGCTCGCCGTCGGCCAGGCCGCCGCCTGGCTCCAGGAGACGCCGATGCCGGCGGCCACCTACGCCGACCTGCTCGACGAGACGCTGACCGACATCCTCGACCGCTCGGTCCGCTCCGGCTCCGACTCCGGGCCCGCCCGGGCCGTCGAGGAGGGGCCCAACGCCACGGCCACCGCCGCCACCTGGCGGATCGCCGGCTCCGACCTGCGCCGGATCAACGCCCCGGCCGCCCGGCTGCTGGAGATCTGCGGGTTCCTCGGTCCGGACGCCATTCCGATCGGGCTGCTGTACAGCCCCCCGGTGACCGACGCGATCGGGCTCCCGCCGGGCACGTCCGAGTCCGACCACCGGCTCGCCGTCGGCGACATCCTGCGGACCGTCAACCAGTTCAACCTGGCCCGCTACGACCAGGCCGCCGGAACGCTGGTGGTGCACCGGATCGTCCAGGCGCTGCTGCGCGAACAGGTCGGCGACGCAGACCGGGCGCGGGTCCGCGGCGTGGCCCACCGGGCCCTCGCCCTCGCCGACCCCGGCGACCCCGACGACCCGCACCACTGGCCCCGGTACGCCGAACTGCTGCCCCACCTGCGCCCGTCCGGCGCGGACGAGTCCGTCGACCCGGCGGTCCGGCAGTGGATCGTCAACTCGGTCCGCTACCTGTGGCAGCGCAGCCTCCACGACGCGGGCCGCGAGCTGGCCGAGCGGGTCCTCGGCCGCTGGCGCGAGATCGGCCGGCTGGGCACCGAGCCCGACGTCAGGGTGCAGCTCCTGCGCGTCCAGCTCGGCAACATCCAGCGGACCCTGGGGCTGACCCGGGAGGCGTACCAGAACGACCGGGACGCCTTCGACCGGCTGACCACCCTGCGGGGCCGGGACCACCGGGACGTGTTCCCGGCCGCCACCAGCCTCGGCGCGGACCTCCGGCACCTGGGCCGCTACCAGGCGGCGCGCGAGCTGGACGAGGAGACGCTGGCGGTCGCCCGCCGGGTGCTGGGCCGCGACGACCGGCGCTCGCTGATGGCCGAGAACAACCTGGCGCTCTCGATCGCCCTGGCCGGGGACTTCACCGGGGCGGTGGCCATCCACGAGGACCTCTACCCGCGGAAGCTGGAGGTGTTCGGCAAGCGCAGCCCGTACACGCTCAGCGGGTCGGTCACCTACGGCCACGCGCTGTCCGAGGTGGGGCGGCTGCACGAGGCGCTGCCCCGGTTGGACAAGGCGGTCCGGCGGAGCCGGGACGTGCTCGGGGAGGACCACGACGACACCCTGCGCGCCAGGCGGTACCGCAGCGCCACGCTGCGCCGGCTGGGCCGGCTGCCGGAGGCGCTGGTCGAGGCCGAGGACGTCCACCAGCGGCTGTGCGGGCGCTACGGGCCGGACCACCCCGCCGGCGCGGTCGCCGCCGGGACGCTGGCGGCGGTGCTGGGGGTGCTCGGCGACGGCGAGCAGTCGGTCGAACTCGCCGAGGAGTCGCACCGGTACCACCGCGACCACCTCACGTCGGGACACCCGGCGGAGCTCATCTCGGCGGGCAACCTCGGGGTGGCGTACCGCCGCGCCGGCCGGGCCGAGGAGGCCGGGCCGCTCTCCGGCGAGGTCCTCGAAGGCCTGCACGGGGTGCTCGGCGAGCGCCACCCGTGGGTCGCCCTCGCCCGGCTCAACCGGGCGAACGACCTGGCCCGGGCGGGTGCGTACGCCGAGGCGGCCGTGCTGGCCGACGAGGCCGCCGCACTGCTGACCGAGCGCCTCGGCCCGGACCACCCGGACTCGCTCGCGGCCTCCGCGAACCTCGCCCTGGCGCTCACGGCCCTCGGCGAGTCCGGGCGGGCGGCGGAGCTGGCGGCCCGGACCCTGGCCCGGGTCCGCGCGGTGCTGCACGACGGCCACCCGCTCACCGAGGCGATCAGGGTGGGGGAGTGGCTGGACACGCTGATCGAGATGCCGCCGACGTGACGGCGGACCGGTCCACCGGCGAAGGGGAGTCGGCCGTGGAACAGACCGTGGAGCCGGGTGCCGTGTCCGTGCGGTTCGAGCCGTGCGGCACCCGGGACCGCCCCGCCCTCGCCGACCTGGCGAGACTCGACGCGGGGGAGCTGGCGGACCGGCTCGAACTGGCCCTGGCCGGTGCGGGCGTCCGCCCGGTCTCTCCTTTCGACTCGGCTCTCTGAGAAGATGATTAGCGGGCGTCCGTCCCTGGAAATGAGGCGTCATGACGCCTCCTCCGCTGCCGCTCACGCAGGTGGTCCTGAAGGTCCACAGCCGGTGCGACCTCGCCTGCGACCACTGCTACGTCTACGAGCACGCCGACACCGGCTGGCGCTCCCGGCCGCGCGTGATCGGGGACGCCGTGCTGGCGAGAGCCGCCGAGCGGATCGGGGAGCACGCCGCGGCGCACGGGCTGACCGCCGTGCGCGTCGTCCTGCACGGGGGTGAGCCGCTGCTCGCGGGGCCGGCGGTGTTCCGGCGGGCGGCCGAGGCGCTGCGGGCCGCACTGCCCGAGGTCTGCGAACTGGACCTGCGGGTGCACAGCAACGGGCTCCGGCTGAGCCCGGCGTACTGCGAGCTGTTCGACGAACTCGGCATCCGGGTCGGCCTCTCGCTGGACGGCGACCGGGCCGCCAACGACCGCCACCGCCGGTTCGCGGACGGCCGCTCCAGCCACCCGCAGGTGCTGCGCGCCGTCGGGCTGCTGCGCGAGCCCCGGTTCCGGCACCTGTACGCGGGGCTGCTGTGCACCGTCGACGTGAACAACGACCCGCTCGCCGTCTACCGGGCGCTCGCCGAACTGGAGCCGCCCGCCGTGGACTTCCTGCTCCCGCACGCCACCTGGGAGCGGCCGCCCGAACGGCCCGCCGGGGCGGGTGCGACGCCGTACGCGGACTGGCTGCTCGCCGCCCACGCGCAGTGGGAGGAGGACGGCCGCCCGTTCGCCGTCCGCACCTTCGACTCGGTGCACCGCACCCTGTCCGGGCTGCCCGGTCTGAGCGAGGCGCTCGGGCTGGAGCCGGTCGACCTGGTGGTGCTGGAGACGGACGGCGCGTACGAGCAGGCGGACAGCCTGCGGACGGCGTACGACGGCGCGCCCGCCACCGGGATGGACGTCTTCCGGCACAGCCTCGACGAGGTCGCCCGGCACCCGGGGACGGCCGCCCGGCAGTCGGGCCTGGCCGGGCTGAACGCCACCTGCCGGGCCTGCCCGGTGGTGCGCTCCTGCGGCGGGGGCCTGTACGCGCACCGCTACCGGGACGGCTCCTTCGACCACCCCTCGGTGTACTGCGCGGACCTGCGGGCGCTGATCGACGGCCTGGCGGCCCGCGCCGGGGGGTCCGTCGCGCGGTCCGTCGCGGCGCCGGTGGACATCGCCGGCCCGGGGCTCACCGACGCCCAACTCGGCGAACTAGCACACGGGTTGGGCGCACCGGAGACCGTGAGAGCGCTGGCGGCTTCGCAACTCGCGCTCACCCGGGCGATGCTGGCCGCCGTGCACGGCTCCTCGGGGCTGGCCCGCTCGGCGGCCTGGGAGCTGCTCGCCGACCTCGACGCCGCCGAACCCGCCGCCGTGGACGCGGTGTTCGCCCACCCGTACGTCCGGGCCTGGGCCGTGCGGCGGCTCGGCGGCGACCCGGGCGCCGACCTCGGCCCGCTCGCCGAACTGGCCGCCGCCGCGGCCGTCCTGGCGGGGCGCGGCGACACGGTGGCGGTGCCGGTCCGGGACGGCGCGCTGCACCTGCCGACGATCGGACGGCTGGTGCTCGGCGGGGGCGTCCGGGAGGCGCTGGTCACCGGCGGCCGGACGGGCTGGACGGCGCGCGCCGACGGCGGGGCGCCCACCGGCCCGGGGGACCCGCGCTGGCAGCCGGTCCGGCGGATCGGGCTGAGCGGCGGGCGGGTGCTCGTGCTGGAGGACGTGGACCCGCAGCGGGCCGCCCACCGCTGGCCGGTCGCGGACCGGCTGGAAGGCACCGAATACGCGTCCTGGAACAGGGACTTGGCCGAGGCCGCCGACCTGCTGGACCGAGACCTGCCCGAGTACGCGGCCGGGCTGTGGGCGGGCCTGACCACCATCACTCCGCTGCGGCCGGGGGTCGGCGGGAGGGACGTCAGCTCGGCGGCCCGGCAGGCCTTCGGCGCGGTCGGCATAGCCCGCCCGCGCACGGCGCCGACGCTGGCGCTGCTGCTGGCCCACGAGTTCCAGCACGTGAAGCTGGGCGCGGTACTCGACCGCTGGGAGCTGTACGACCGCACCGACACCCGCCTGTTCGAGGCCTTCGGCCTCTCCCCGCGCCCGATCGGCTCCCTCTTCCAGGCCGTCTACGCCCACCTCGCCGTCACCGCCTTCTGGGGCGCCCAGGTCCGCGCGAACGGGTGCGCGCAGGCCCGTTTCACCCACTGGCGCGTCCTGACCGACGAGGCAGTGGACCTGCTGGCCACCAGCGGCGCCCTGACCCCGCTCGGCCACCGCTTCGCCGCCGGGGCGAGGCGCTCGGTGGATGCCTGGCTCAGGATCACGGCCTGAGCCCCCGGGCGAGGCCGTCATCGGTCGACTCCAGCAGGCCGAACTCGCCGAAGCTCTGGCCACCGAGCGGGACGCGACGTTCGCGGACACCCTCGACGACCGGCGGTGAGACCGTCTGACCGGGCACTGCCTGCCGTCGGTGTTCCGGGCGGCTCCCGCGAGGCGCGGGAGCCGCCCGGGGGAGTCAGTGGGTGAGGTGGTCGAACTCGCCGGCCTTGGCGGCCCGGATCCAGGTAGCGAGTTTGGCCTTGGTGGTGATGACGGTGGTGGGTTCGTCGGACTCGCGGACGTGGACGAGTTCGCCGTCGGATGCGATTTCGACGCACTCGGCGGCGTCCCCGCTGAATGTGGACTTCTGCCAGTTGAACTGCTCCATGGCTACCTCCCCAGGAGTTTGTACCGGACGCGCTGGATCATGCCCCACGAGTCGCGAAGGGCCGGTGACGGCCCGTGCCCCCGCGCCGGGCCCGGCGCGGGGACGGGGCGTAGATTCGGGTCCCATGAACGAGCTGCCCCCGGTCCTGGTCACCCGCCGTCTCGCGCCCGGTGTCGTCGAACGGCTCACCGCGAACCTCCCGGCCACCGTGCACGACTCGGACCTGCCGATGGAGCGGGCCGACCTCCTCGCGGCCATCCGCGGCCGGCGGGCGCTGATCACCACCCTGGACGACCGGGTGGACGCCGAACTCCTCGACGCGGCAGGCCCCGGGCTCAGGGTGGTGGCCAACCACGCCGTCGGGTACCACAACGTCGACCTCGCCGCCTGCGCCGAGCGCGGCATCCCGGTCACCAACACCCCCGGCGTGCTGACCGCCGCCACCGCCGACATGGCCTGGGCCCTCCTCCTGGCCGCCACCCGGCGCCTCGGCGAGGGCGAGCGGCTGCTGCGCTCCGGCGAGGCCTGGGCCTGGGCGCCGAACTTCCTGCTCGGCCTGGAGCTCACCGGCACCCCGCTGGGCATCCTCGGCATGGGCCGGATCGGGCGGGCGGTGGCCCGCCGGGCGCGCGGCTTCGACATGCCGGTCCGCTACCACAACCGCAACCCGCTCCCGCCCGAGCAGGCCGAGGGCGCCGAGTGGCTGCCGCTGGAGCAGCTGCTCTCCACCTCGCCGGTCCTGGTCGTCACCTGTCCGCTGAGCGAGGCCACCCGGCACCTGCTGGACGCCCGCCGGCTCGCCCTGCTGCCGCCCGGCGCGGTGGTGGTCTCGATGACCGCCGGGGTCGTCGACGAGGAGGCGCTCGCCGCCGCCCTGGAGTCCGGCGCGCTGTTCGCCGCCGCCGTCGACAACTTCGAGCGCGAGCCCGCCGTGCCCGCCGCCCTGCTCGCCCAGGAACGTGCCGTCCTCGCCCCCCACCTCGGCAGCGCCACCGTCCGCACCCGCCAGGCGATGGGCGACCTCGCCGTCGACAACGTCCTCGCGGTCCTCGCGGGCAAGGGCCCGGTGACCCCGGTGGGCCGGTAGCCGCACCCCGTTGGGCGCTACCCGCGGTCGGCGGGGCCGTTGACCTCGCGGCGGGCCTGCCAGGTGGTGTGCTCGCGGGAGACGGCGTCCTCGGCGTCGCGGGAGAAGCGGGCCCAGAGCTCCTCGGCGTCGGGGGAGCCGACGTCCAGGTGGGCGAGCTGGGCGCGGATCTGGGCCAGTTCGTCGGCGGCCAGGCCGTAGGCGGCGGCGAGCGGGCGGAACTGGCGCAGTTGGGCCCAGGCGGTGACCGAGGCGGCCACCGCCGAGACGGTGCCGAGGGCGTCGAAGGTGAACTCGCCCATCGCCCGCAGCACCGCCAGCACCAGGCCGAGCAGCGGCAGCCCGATGCCCGCGACGCCGGTCCAGAACCCGGCGCGGGCGCAGGCGCGGGCCTTGGAGCGGTACCAGTCCTGCTGCACCTGGATGCGCTCGCGCAGGTAGACGTCCCGGCGGACGGCCAACGGCTGCTCGCGCAGGCCGCGCATCGCCGCCGTTATCTGGCTCTCGGGCGGGCGCCCGGCCAGCCCGGGGCCGACCGCGCGACTGCCCCGGAAGGCGTGCAGCACCCGGCCCAGCTGGAGCCCGTACAGCCCTGCGGCGTCCGGCAGCGGTCGCGGGGGCGGCTGGACGGCGTCGGCGCGGACGGCGAACTTCCAGGCGAGGGTCTTCACCGACTCGGCGGCGGCCCGGCCCTCGTACCAGAGGCCCTGCGGGTTCTGCCGGCTGGTCACGGCGGAGAGGACGATCGCGCCGAGGTAGGCGACGGCGGCGAGCCAGGACCACACCGTGCCGTCGGCCGATCCGGCCGTGGCGGCCGCGACCAGCAGCACCAGCTCGGTGGCGGCGAGCCGCACTGTGCGCCGCTGCCCCTGCTGGGAGGCCGAGTCGGCCGACCAGAAGAGCTCCGGCAGCAGCTCGCGCTCCCGCACCCGGTCCGTCCCGCCCGTACCCGACGTCATACCGTCCCCCCGCTCGCAGCTCCACCGCCCCGGCGGTACTTGCCCGGACCGGAGGCCCGGTACGCCTCGGACCGGGTCGGGTGGGGCGGTTCGGACCGGAGTGCGGCGCGGGGAGCGTGGGGCACAGGAGGCGCGCGGTCCGGTGGCGGGGCGTGCGGTCCCGGGCACGCTCCAGGTCGGCGGGGGTCCGTCGGGTGCGCGGTCGGCCGGCCGGCGCGGGCGGGTGCCCACGCCGGTCGGCCGGTCGGCGTAGGCCGCCCGGTACCGGCGGCCGCCCCGCCGTACGGCGACCGGCCCGGTCCGGGCGGAAGGCCGCGGTCAGAAGGTGTAGAAGATCCGGTCCGCGTTGTCGGCCATCTGCTTGGCGTTCCACTCGGTGCCGCCGGGCACGTTGCCGGAGCGGAACAGCGGCGGGGTGGCACCGGTGCCGGCGAGCGCGGCGTCCGCCAGGCGCTCCACCGCGGTGGCGACCACGGCCTGCATCAGCGCGCTGGTGACGATGGTGGAGACGGGACCGAAGGTGGTCTCGGCGCCGGGGTGGGTCAGCTCGCCGTCGCCGACCGCGATCTTGTTGTCCAGGACGACGTCGCAGTGGTCCTTGAGGTAGGTGCCGGAGGGGTGGCCGGAGGCGATCTCGCCGGGGTAGGCGAGCGAGGTCAGCCCGATCACCTTCAGACCCCGGCCCCGGGCGTGCTGGGCCAGCTCGACCGGCATCACCTGGCGGCCGGAGAGCGAGATGAGGAACAGCAGGTCACCGCTGGTGGCGGGGGTGAGGTCGAGGGTGGCGGTGGCCAGGCCGGAGACCCGCTCCAGGGCGCTGGACAGCGGTGCCGGCCGCACCGTGACCCCGGCCATCCCGGGGACCTCCAGCAGGTTGACCGGGACCAGTCCGCCGGCCCGGTAGACCACGTCCTGGGCGGCCAGCGAGGAGTGGCCGGCGCCGAAGGTGAAGACCCGGCGCCCCTCGGAGACCGCCTCGGCCAGCAGCGCGCCGGCCGCCTCGATGTTCTCCGCCTCCTCGGTGCGGACCCGCTGGAGGTGGGCGATCGCGGCGTCGAAGTACCGGCCGACCAGCTCGCTCATCTGCTGCCTTCGCTCTCTGCCGGTGGGGGCCCGGCCGGGTGGGGGAAGCGGTCGCGGTGGTCCGGACCACTGGTGGAGAAAGCTATGGCGAGCACCGTGCGGCCTCATCGGCGCCGCTGTCAACAGGTGGGAAAAGCCGCCCCCGGGCCCTGTGGCGGGCCCGGTTGTCGGTGCGGTACGTCAGAATTGGCGGTGAGGACACCGAGGAACGGAGCCAGCGGCGATGTCTGGGCTGATCGACACCACTGAGATGTACCTTCGCACCATCCTGGAACTGGAGGAGGAGGGCATCACCCCGATGCGCGCCCGGATCGCCGAGCGCCTGGAGCAGAGCGGTCCCACGGTCAGCCAGACGGTCGGCCGGATGGAGCGGGACGGCCTGCTGCGCGTCGCGGGCGACCGGCACCTGGAGCTGACCGAGGAGGGCCGTCGGCTCGCGGTGCGGGTGATGCGCAAGCACCGCATCGCCGAGTGCCTGCTGGTCGACGTGATCGGCCTGGAGTGGGAGCAGGTGCACGAGGAGGCCTGCCGCTGGGAGCACGTGATGAGCGAGACGGTCGAGCGCAAGGTGCTCGCCATGCTCGGCCACCCCACCCAGTCCCCGTACGGCAACCCGATCCCGGGGCTGGACGAGCTGGGCGACGCCAAGGCCGAGGGCGAGGGCTTCGACGCCGGGCTCGTCCCGCTGGACGCCGTGACGCCGGGCGCGGACGGCTCCGACGTGGTGGTCCGCCGGATCGGCGAGCCGATCCAGACCGACGGCGACCTCATGCGCACGCTGCGCCGGGCCGGGGTCCGGCCGGGGTCGACGGTGCGGGTGAGCGCCGGGGTCGGCGGGGTGCTGGTGGGCACCGGTGACAACGCCGCCGAGCTGGGCAGGGAGATCGCCGCGCACGTCTTCGTCGCGCAGGCCTGAGCGACGCCGGACGGGGCCGGGCGCTCCCCGCGCACCCGGCCCCGTCCGGCCCCTCCCTTTCCCTCCCGCTCTCCGTGCCACCGGCCACCCCGAACCCGGCCGGTACCACGGCCCCGCCCTGTCCCTCCCGTCCCCTCCGTTCCCCTCCGGTCTCCCCTCCGTCCCTCCCGTCCGCCTCGCCCGGCTTCCCCGACCGAGCGCCCCGTCCGGCGGCCCCTCACGTTGAGAGTTCTCCCACTCGGACGATCAAGGCAATCCTTGAGCGCTGTCACTCGTACGAGGGGCTTTCGCGCTTGACCAGCGGGTACACGGAAGCCTTATCCGCACATGCGTATGACGGGCCCCGCCTCCGGTGGGAGACAAGGCCCGTCACGTGCGCGCGGGGTGTCGCGCGGGGCACGCCCTCACCCGATCGGCGTAGGGCGGCAGCCGGGGGGAGCGGTCAGCGCACCGCCGAGGGGCGGGCCGACCGGGCTGCGGAGGGGACGGCGGAGGACGGCGCGGCGCGGCCGCAGGCGTAGGCCAGCGGACCGATCAGCTCGGCGGCGTCCGGCAGCCAGCGGTTGAGCGCGGTGGGCGAGCGGGCCCACAGGGCGAAGCCGCTCGGGCCGACCCGGGACGGCGGGGCCACCGTCCAGTCGCCCTCGCCGCGGGCCATCAGGTCCAGCCGGCCGGGCGTCCGCCCCAGCCTGCGGAGCAGCTCCGGCACCCTGGCCGCCGCACCGGGCAGCACCAGGAAGTGCAGCCGCCGGCCGGACCGGCCGGGGGCGGCCGGGACCACCGCCACCGGCCCGAGCGGCAGCCCCATCCGCTCCATCCGCGCCAGCGCCAGGCAGCCGGCCGGCTCCGAGACGTCCAGCACGTCGAAGGACCGGCCGGTCGGCAGCAGGATCGACGCCGCCGGGCGCTCCGTCCACCACTGCCGCACCGCGCCCGGACCCGCGCTCGCCCGGCGCGTCCAGTCGGTGTCGATCGGGTGGGCGCCGGGAAGGGCGCAGCGCGGCTCCCCGCAGGAGCAGCGCACCGGCCCGTCGCCGTCGACCGGCCAGGTGCCCGGGGTGACCTCCCAGTGGCGGGTCTCGGCGTAGCCGACGGCCTCGGTGAGCAGCGAGGGCGGTTCGGCGCCGGGGTCCTGGCCGGGGGGAGCGGGGATCTCTTCCACGGGGTGCTCAACTACCGTGCGTGAGAGGGGTTACGGCCGGTTCCCGGTCGCCGTGCCGCGCGATGCCGAATCACCCGAACCGGTGAGGCGGACCGGGCGGGAGCGCGCCGGGGGGAGGCAGGGTGGGCGCAGTGGGGGCGCACGGGAGCATTTTCCCGGGCGCGTGGGGGGTCGGGATCGTCACCGTGGGTATCCCGCTGGCGTTGCTGATCGCTAACCTGGTGTCAGTTTCCTTGAACGGTCGGACAGTCGGCAACTCGGCAACAGAGATCAGCAGAAAGCGTCGCCCGCCGGCCGGGACCGGAGGGTGTGGGGAGGCGAAGCCCAATGGCCGCGAGACCACTTGTCGCACGACAGCCCAACGAGCGTCTCCAGCAGCTGATCCAGGAGGCCAGCTGCTCCAACGCCGGTCTGGCACGGAGAGTCAACCTCTGCGGTGCCGAACACGGTCTGGATCTGCGGTACGACAAGACCTCCGTCGCGCGCTGGCTCCGTGGCCAGCAGCCGCGCGGGCAGGCCCCGGCGGTGATCGCCGAGGCGCTCGGGCGAAAACTGGGGCGCAGCGTGTCGGTCGAGGAGATCGGCATGGCCGACGGCAAGAACCTCAGTTCCGGCATCGGCCTGCAGTTCGCGCCCACCCTGGGCGCCGCGCTGGAACAGGTCTGCGAACTGTGGCGCAGCGACGTCGGGCGCCGGGACTTCCTGACCGGGGCGACGGTGGCGGCCTCCGCCCTGGTCGAGCCCAGCCGGGACTGGCTGATCACCCCGCCCGACCCGGTGGTGGCCCGCACCGGCGGCACCCGGGTCGGCCCGACCGACGTCGCGGCCGTCAAGGCGACCACCGCGATGCTGGTCGACCTGGACCACCGGTTCGGCAGCGGGCACGTCCGCCCGGTGGTGGTGCACTACCTCAACAGCGTGGTCTCCGGACTGCTCGGCGGCTCCTACCGGGACGAGACCGGCCGTCAGCTCTTCGCCGCCGTCGCGCGGCTGACCGAGCTGGCGGGCTACATGGCGGTGGACACCGGCCAGCCGGGCCTGGCCCAGCGGTACTACATCCAGGCGCTGCGCCTCGCCCAGGCCGCCGACGACCGGGGCTACGGCGGGTACGTGCTGGCGGCCTCGATGAGCCACCTGGCGGCGACCCTGGGCAACCCGCGGGAGATCGCGCAGCTGGCCCGGGCCGCCCAGGAGGGCGCCCGGACGGTGGCCACCCCGACCGCGATGGCGATGTTCTACGCGGCCGAGGCGCGCGGGCACGCCCTGCTCGGCGACGCCAAGGCCTGCGAGGCGGTGGCCGCCAAGGCCCTGGAGATGATGGAGAAGCGCCGCCCGGAGGACGACCCGGACTGGATCGTCCACTTCGACGACGCCTACCTCGCCGACGAGTTGGCCCACTGCCACCGGGACCTCGAACAGGCCGGCCCGGCCGAGCACTACGCCCGCCGGGCGCTCGACCTGCACCCGCCGACCCGGGTGCGGCGCCGCGCGGTGGACCTCGTGCTGCTGGCGACGGCGCAGCTCCAGCAGCGGGACGTCGAGCGGGCCTGCGAGACCGGGGCCCAGGCGGTCCGGCTGCTGAGCGGACTGCGGTCCAACCGGGGCGTGGAGTACCTGGACGAGTTCCGGCGCCGGCTGGAGCCCTACCGGGAGCAGCGGGTGGTCCGCGAGTTCCAGGCCCGGGCCGAGGCGGAGGCCGCCTGAACCGAGGGCCGTCGAGGAGGACGGTGGGGAGCGTGCAGGGTCGGTGAGGGACGGTCCGCCCACGTGGTCGGCCGGTTCGGTGAACCGGTAGCGTGGGCGCGACGTCCATGGAACTGTGATGCTCCCAAGAACCGACGAGATGTGGTCCGCCGTCAGCGCGCGGTCGTGCACAGGTGAGGAATCGCGTTGAGCCAGCGCCGCTCGTACCCCAACTCGGGTGACTTCAACCTGGACGACCTGTTCCGCCCGGAGCCCGGGCAGCAGCCGGGCCCGCCGCAGGCGCCGCAGCCGGGGCAGCACCCCGGCCCGGTGCCGCAGGGACAGCAGGGGCAGCAGGGGCAGCCGTACGGGCAGCCGGTCGGCCAGCCTCCGATGGGGCAGCCTCCGATGGGCCAGCCGCAGGCCGGGCCGTACCCGGGGCAGCCGTCCGGGCAGCCGGAGTACCTCGGGGACAGCGCGCTGCCGACCCAGGCGATTCCGGCCCAGCCGGCCTGGGGCGGCGCCCCGCAGCCGGGCTACCCGGCCGACCCGGCCCAGGCGACCCAGTACCTGCCGCCGTACCCGGGCGCCGACCCGCAGGCGGCGGCCGGCCACCCGCCCGCGCAGCCGGGGTACGCCGACCGGCCCGCTCCCGGGTACCCGGGCGAGGCCCCGGCCGGCCGGGACGGCGGCCGCGGCGGCCGTTCCTCCTCCAAGCTGCTCATCGGCGGCGTGGTGGCGGGCTGCCTGGCGGCGGCCGTCCTGGTCGCGGTGCTGATGAACGGCGACGACGACACCTCCGGCACGGAGAAGAAGGCCGTCCCCCCGGTCAGCGGCAGCGGTCCGGCGTCCGCGACCGCCCAGAGCGCCGGCCCGACGACCGCCTCGGTCAACCCGGAGGTCAAGGCGCAGGCCCAGGCGCTCTCCGATCTGCTCGGCACCGCCAACGACAGCCGGCAGGCCGTGATCGGCGCGGTCGCCTCGGTGCAGAAGTGCGACAAGCTGCCGGAGTCGCAGCAGGCGCTGACCGCCGCGGCCGGCCAGCGCCGGGAGCTGCAGACCAAGCTGGCCGGGCTGAAGACCGACAAGCTGCCCGGCGGCCCGCAGCTGGTCGAGCAGCTGAACGCGGCGTGGACGGCCTCGGCGACCGCCGACGACGAGTACGCGGCCTGGGCCGGGGACGCCCAGGGCGGCTGCGACCCGAAGAAGAACGACAACCAGCACTACAAGAACGCCGTCGCCGCGAGCGGCACCGCCACCACCGCCAAGAAGCAGGCGGCCGGGCTCTGGAACACCGTCGCCGGCCAGACCGGCCTGCCGACCCGCACCGACGGCGACCTCTGACCCCGGCCGGCCGGGGCGGCGGCGCCGGACGCGGCGAGGGCCCGACCGTCGGACGGCCGGGCCCCGGGACCGCGGGGTGGAGCGGCGCGTCAGGCCGGCGGCTTGCCCCCGGTGAGCACCCAGCGGACGTCCACGAAGCCGGGCCGCTGCAGGGTCAGCTGTCCGCCCTTGACCACCTGGTAGGTGACCCAGGTGTTCACCAGCCGGGGCGACTCGGTGCTCGGCAGCATGTTGGTGGTCGCCCAGTTCAGCGGCGGGGTGAGCCCCACGTCGATCGGCTCGCCGCCGTCCAGCAGCGCGGTGATCGTCTTGCTGGTGACCTGCCGCCCGGCCGCGTCCAGCCGGTCGGAGACCTGGCGGAACACCTCGAAGGCCACCCAGGTGGTCTGCACCCCGGGGTCGGCGGCGTCGATGTGCCGGCCGGCGGTGTCGGCACGGATCACCGCACGCAGGCCGTCCCAGATCTTGGCCGACTCCGGCGGGTACCAGCCGGTCACGAAGGCGCCGGCGAGCGGGCCGCTGTCGCCGCCGGTGGAGTCGACCACCGACTGCTGCACGCTGCCGATCACCGAGGCGATCCGGGTGTTCTTGGCACCGGTCCGGCGGAAGGCGTCGAGCAGGTTGCCGGTCGGCTCGGCGCCCAGCGCGCTGGTGACGCAGGTGCCGGGCTGGTCGCCGCCGATCGCCTTGCGGACCTCCGGGGAGTAGTCGTTGGACTTCTCCGGCGCCTTGACGTCCAGCGGCTTGATCCCGGCCGTCTTGAGCGCGTTGACCAGGGAGCCGAGCAGGTTGTCGCCGGCCGGGGTGTCCGGGCGGATCACCGCGACCGACTTGCAGCCGGCCTCCACCAGCTGGCGGCCGCTGCCCGCGATCAGGGCCGGCAGGCCGCCGCCCACCGGGTAGGACAGCGGGCTGCTGAACTCCGGCTGGGACAGGCCGTAGCCGCCGATCAGCGGGATGCCGGCCCGCTCCAGGACGGGCATGAAGTCGTCGCCGTACTGGCTGTAGGAGCCGAGCACCGCGACGGCCTTGGCGTCCACCGCCTGCTGGGCGCAGGCCTTGACGCCGTCGGAGGAGTTGTGTTCGTTGCAGGTGATCACCCGCAACCGGCGGCCGTGCAGGCCGCCCTTGACGTTGATGTCCCGGCCGATGGCCTCGGCCAGGGCGGTCATCCCGGGGCGGTCGGCCGCACCGGTGTCGGACGGCGCCCAGGTCATCACGGTCAGGTCGCCGCTGCCGGTGGCGGCGTCGGCCGGTCCGCCGCACGCGGAGGCCGAGAAGAGGGTTGGGAGCAGCGCCGCGGCGGTCGCGGCGGCAGCGAGCGGGCGCCGGCGACGCCGTCCCGCGATCAGGTGCATGGCCTGGGACGAGCCCGTACGGCTGGTCATCGGTCTTTCCCTCCCTGGGCGCAGTGCTGCGCACCGGATCCAGCCAATCCCCGGTGCCGCAAGGCGAGAGGGCCGTCCAACCAACAACCGGCAAACGGGGGTGGAAATCCGAGGGGGGACGCGTGTAGATCGGGAGTGGAGCACGAACGGTCGGGGAACGTACGATCGATTCCCATGTCCGCCAGCACAGAATCTTCGTATCGGTCTGCCCGAAACCCTTCTCGTCCGGGCCACCGCTCCAGCACGATGGGCGGCATGCCGCTCAACGACCTTCCCTGGTGGCGCTGGCGGGCCCGACTCCGCTCGGCGCTGCACATGCTCTCCGACCCCGGGTTCCAGCGGGAGGCCTGGCTGGCCGGCCGCGAGGGGTACGGGGACGTCACCGACGCCGTCTACCGCCTGGTCGAGGACACCTGGCTGGACCGCTGGTCGGCGGAGAAGTACGTCGGCACGATCTTCCGGGACTCCGCCGAGGCCACCCTGGTGGACGTCGCGGTGCTGCGGGTGGTGCGGATCCTGCACGAGGTCGGCGCGGACGCCCCGGCCTCGGCCTACCTGGAGCACCACGGCTGGCCGGAGGCGGTCCGGGCGGCCCGCGAGGCGCACGTCAAGCTGGCGCTGAACGACGGCGAGGACCCGGACGCCCCGCCCCGTTCGCTGGACGTGCTGCGGATCCTCACCCAGGTCTGAGGGGGCGCGGCGCAGGCCGGAGGCGGCCCGTCCCGCAGTGCGGGCAGCCCGGCGGGGGTCCACCCGGAGTGTGACACGCTGGAGTATTCACACCAGCTCGAGCTCAGGACGGGATACCCCCACCGTGGAACAGCAGCCGGCCAGCGCCCAGTACGTCCTCACGCTGTCCTGCCCCGACAAGCAGGGCATCGTCCACGCGGTCTCCAGCTACCTCTTCATGACCGGGTGCAACATCATCGACAGCCAGCAGTTCGGTGACGGGGACAGCGGTCTGTTCTTCATGCGGGTGCACTTCTCCGCCGCCGAGCCGGTGACCGTCGACAAGCTGCGGGCGAGCTTCGCCGCGATCGGTGCCTCCTTCGGGATGGACTGGGAGATCCACCCGAGCGAGGAGAAGCTGCGGATCGTCCTCATGGTGAGCCGGTTCGGGCACTGCCTGAACGACCTGCTGTTCCGCACCCGGATCGGCGCGCTGCCGGTGGAGATCGCCGCGGTGGTCTCCAACCACACCGACTTCCGGGACCTCACCGAGGGCTACGGCATCCCGTTCCACCACATCCCGGTGACCCGGGAGAACAAGGCCGAGGCCGAGCAGCGGCTGCTGGACCTGGTCGCGGAGGAGAACGTCGAGCTGGTCGTGCTCGCCCGCTACATGCAGGTGCTGTCGGACCAGCTGTGCACCGCGCTCTCCGGCAAGGTGATCAACATCCACCACTCCTTCCTGCCGAGCTTCAAGGGCGCCAAGCCGTACCACCAGGCGCACGCCCGGGGCGTGAAGCTGATCGGCGCCACCGCGCACTACGTCACCGCGGACCTCGACGAGGGCCCGATCATCGAGCAGGAGGTGGCCCGGGTGACCCACGACATCACCCCGGACCAGCTGGTCGCGCTCGGTCGGGACGTCGAGTGCCAGGCGCTGGCCCGCGCGGTGAAGTGGCACAGCGAGCACCGGGTGCTGCTGAACGGCACCCGGACCGTCGTCTTCGCCTGACCCGCCTCAGGGCCGGGAGAGCAGCGGCGTCGCGCGCAGCACCTCGCGGATCGCGGCCCGGTCGCCGTGCTCGCCGACCGGCAGCCGGTCCGGGTCGCGGTGCGCGGCGGCCAGCTGGCAGAACTCCAGCCCGTCCAGCACCATCGCGGCCACCGGCTCGCCGTCGGGCGGGCCGGCGTCCGGTCCGTCCAGCGGTATCAGCCACTCGCCGGACGCCGGACCGTCGATCACCAGCCGGACCCGGCGGCCGGACCGGCGCCCGTCCGCGCGCCCGGGGGCGCCGTCGGGGGCGCCGACCGCCGCGCCGGTGAGCTCGGGGTGCGCCGCGCGCTGCCCGGCCAGGGCCAGCGGCAGCATCCGGACGGCCAGGTCGATCATCTGCCGCAGGTGCTGCGGGGCCGGCGGGTCGTACGGGTAGGCGACCGCGCGGGCGACGTCCTCGCCGTGCACGTAGCACTCGAAGGCCCGGTCGACGAAGGCGTCCCGGAGCGGGACGGTCACGAAGCCGAAGTCCACCGGGGTGTTGCCCTGCGGGGCGAGCGCGGCCGAGCGGACCAGCCGGTGGCAGTGCCGGCGCCACCGGGCGCGGATCCGCTGCGGCGGCTGGCCGGCCTGCTCGGCGGTGAGCCGGGCGGTGCGCTCGGTGATCCGCTCCCAGCGCGGGCCGCCCTGCTGCGGCACCCGGGGGACCGCCGGGAGGACGGCCTCCTGCGGCGGGACCCGGCGCCCGGCCGCCGGTCCGGCGGCGCTCGCGGCCGCGCCGGGTCCGCTGCCGCCCGGGACGGGATCGGGCAGGCCGAGCGCGACGGCCAGGTAGCCGTCCACCGCGGCGAGGTGGCAGAGCACCTCGGCCGGGCGCAGGTACTCGGTGCCGCCGTGCCAGGGCAGTTCGGCGACCTCCTGCCACTCCTCCGGGCCGAGGTCGCGCAGCAGGGCGTCGAGCTTGGCGGTCTCGGCGGTGTACGGCAGGCCCCAGGCGGGGACCGGGAGGTCGGCCGGGCGGCGGGCCAGGCACCAGTCGAGCACCTGCTGACGCAGGGCGGCGGGCTGGTCCAGCGGCTCCTCGACGGAGAGCCAGCCGGCCGCCTCGCGCAGCCGGTCGGCCTCCTCGGCGCACTCCGGGCAGTCGTCCAGGTGGGATTCGAGCCCGGCGGCCTCGCGGGGCGGGACGGCGCCGAGCGCCCAGGCACCGAGCAGCGAGCGCAGGGCCTCGTGCTGCTCGTCGGTGATCGTCACGTCCCCCCGCCCTCCTTCCGGATCCCGCTCTCGCCCACCCGTTGCCCGCCGGGCCCTTCGCCGGCCCGCTGCCCGCCGGGCGGGTCCGCGTCCGCGGGGCCCCGGTGCCGGGCGCGCTCCTGCGCCAGCTCGTCGGCGAGCAGCTCCAGACCGTGCCGCATCCGCTGCTTGGCGTCCTGCTCGCTGATCCCCAGCCGACGGGCCGTCTCCTGGTAGGTGCGGCCGTCGTAGTAGGACTCCGCGATGGTCTCACGCAGCGGCTGCGGCAGGGCGGCGACCACGTACTGGACCCGGGCGGCGGCGGCCACCGCGCGGATCTCGTCCTCCGCCCCGGCGGCGAAGCCCGCCTCCGCGGCGCGGCGGGCCCGCAGCCGGTCCACCGCGCGGCGGTGGGTCAGCGCGCCGAGCCAGGCGCGGAGCGAGCCGCGGGCCGGGTCGAAGGCCTCGGGGTGCTCCCAGACGTGGGCGAATATCTCCCGGGTGAGTTGTGCCGCGGCGCTCTGGTCCGCCAGTATCCGGCCCGCCAACCCGTGGACCATCGGGGCGAGTTGGTCGTACAGCTCGCCGAGCGCGGTCTCCTCGCCGCGGGCCAGGCGCCGCTGGAGCTGTTCGTCCCGGCGCGGGGCGCCGTCGGTGGTGGCCACCGGTCACCACCCCTCTGCCGGACCGACCGCTGACGCGATCCACGGTAACCCGCGCGGTTCGGGCGGCGGAGTGGATTCGGTGAAGAACGGACGGCGTGGCTTCGGATCGCCGGATCGTGGGATCCGCCGCCCGTCCCGCGGCCGCGCTGTTCGAAGTGGTCTGGACATATGTCGCACGGGTGGTTCGCGAGTGGCGGGTGCGGCGCGGGGGGCGGACGGCGGTAGGTTCGCCTCTGCGTCGTGGGCCGGTCGGCCCGGGCCGGGCGATCGCCGGTCCGGGGCTCGCCAGAGTGAACGGGACAGTATGCCCTGCCCCGTCCCCCGATCGCTGGAATATGCCCGAAGCGCTTGCTGCGGTCCGCCCGCCGAACCATCCTGAGGCGTATTCGTGTCGCGGCCGGTGCGCGACGGACGAGGTGGCGCGGGTGTGCCGCGGCGGGTGCGACGTGCGGTCACCCGCTGGACGGCGGCCCGACGGACGGCGGGCCCGGTGCGGGCCCGGGCCGGCCGGGCGACCAGGGCCGGGCCGAGACGGTGGCCGAACTGCGAGTGCGGGTGGTGGAGCGGTGCAGGTTCTACAGGTACAGCTTGCGGTGCAGGCGGACCCCGCCGAAGTCGGCCGGGCCCGTCGGTGGGTCCGCTCGCGGCTGCTCAACCACGGCGTGGACCCGGACGCGCCGATCGCCGAGACGGTGGTCCTGGTGGTCTCCGAACTGGTCACCAACGCCGTGGTGCACACCGGTTGCCCGGCCGTGCTGCGGCTCTGCTTCCCGCTCGGCGACCTCCCGGGCGCCGTGCCGGACGCCTCCCCGGGGGGTGCCGGTCCGGGTGCGGTGCGGGAGTCGGCGACGGTCGGCCCGCTGCGGGTCGAGGTCGCCGACGCCAGCCAGGTCGCCCCCGCCCCCCGGCACGCCGGCGCGGACGTCGACGCCACCAACGGGCGCGGCCTGGAGCTGGTGGAGCTGCTGTGCGACCGCTGGGGCTGGTACCCCGACGGCACGGGCAAGCGGGTCTGGTGCGAGATCAGCCCGGACGCCGGCGCCGCCGACCCGCTCGCCGCCGTCGACTGGGCGGCCCTCGCGCAGCCCTGAGGGCCCTGACGGCCGGTGTGGCCGGCGGGCCGAAAGCTGACGCAACCATTCCGAATTTCTGACAACCCATTGACGTGACGTATCCGACTGATCACGCTTGGGTGCAGCTCTCCGTCGCGAGGGGACGCCGAGGGAACACCCGAACGCCACTGCGGTGCTGCTGTCCAGGGGGACCACGTCAGCAGGGGGACCGTGGACCGGTCGTGCGCTGGCTCCTTGGCGAGTGCGGAGAGCGCGACACGGGTTCAGGGCCCGTGTGTCGAGGTTGGATGGCGGCCGGCCGTACCGTGCTCGGGGTGCGTGCGGCCCGCCGTCATCCGATCCGCCCGCCGCGTGCGGCCCTTTTCGGCCACCCCGCCCGCCCGCCGGAGCGCGGGTTCCCGGTCGGCCGGTTCCCGTCGCCGGTTGGCCCGATTCCGGCGAAAGTCGGCAGCCCCGCCCCTCGTCGCCCGCCCGCCCCGTCGGGAGACTCGGCGGGTGAACGAGACCGACACCCCCACCGGACCCCCGGCCCCCGCCGCCGCGCCCCCCGCCCCCGCCCGCGCGCCCCGGGTGCACTACGCCTGGGTGGTGGCCGGCGTCGCCCTGCTGGTGCTGCTCGGCTCGGCCGGGTTCCGTTCCACGCCCAGTCTGATGATGGACGCGCTGCACACCGAGTTCGGCTGGTCGATGGGCACGATATCCAGCGCCGGCTCGGTCAACCTCGCCCTCTACGGCCTCACCGCGCCGTTCGCCGCCGCCCTGATGGACCGGTTCGGCGTGCGGCTGGTGGTGGTCTGCGCGCTGCTGACGATCTCGGTCGGCGCCGGCCTCACCATGCTGATGAGCGAGCCCTGGCAACTGGTGCTCTGCTGGGGCGTCCTGGTCGGCCTCGGCAGCGGCTCGATGGCCGGGGCGTTCGCCACCACCGTCACCGGGCGCTGGTTCCGGGCCCGGCAGGGCCTGGTCACCGGTGTGCTGACGGCCGCCGGCGCGGCGGGCAACCTGGTCTTCCTGCCGGTCGGCGCCTGGCTGGTCGAGGAGCACGGCTGGCGCTGGGCGGTCGTGGTGGTCTCGCTGGCGGCCAGCGCGGTGGCCGTCCCGGTGCTGCTGCTGATGCGCGAACGGCCCGCCGACCTGGGGCTGCTCCCGTACGGCGCGAGCGAGCCGCCGCCCGCCCCCGTCGGCGGCGACCGGGCGCTGGCCCGCTCGCTGCGGGTGCTCCGGGAGGCCGCCCGCGTCCGGGCGTTCTGGCTGCTGGCCGGCTCCTTCGCGATCTGCGGCGCGACCACCGCCGGACTGGTCGGCACCCACTTCATCCCGGCCGCCCACGACCACGGCCTGCCGGTCACCACGGCGGCGAGCCTGCTCGCACTGATCGGCGTGTTCGACGTGATCGGCACCGTGGCGAGCGGCTGGTTCACCGACCGCTTCGACGCCGGGCGGCTGCTGGTCGTCTACTACGCGCTGCGCGGGCTGTCCCTGCTGGTGCTGCCGCAGCTGTTCGCGGGCTCGCTGGAGCCGCCGATCCTGGCGTTCGTCATCTTCTACGGGCTGGACTGGGTGGCCACCGTGCCGCCGACCGTCGCGCTCTGCCGCCGGCACTTCGGGGAGGACGCGCCGATCGTCTTCGGCTGGGCGCTGGCCTGCCACCAGCTCGGCGCCGCCGCGGTGGCCGCTCTGGCCGGGTTCGCCCGGGACGCGCTCGGCGACTACGACCTCGCCTGGTACGCGGCCGGCGGGCTCTGCGCCGTCGCGGTGCTGCTCTGCCTGGCGCTGCGGACGGGTGGCCGGGACCGGACCGCCCCCGTCCTGTCGTAAGGGGCGATTAGGCTCCAGGACCATGACATTGAGCTTCACCCTCGACCCGGACCTCGACCCCGCGCTGCACACCGAGATCGCCGGCCTGTGGACGGCCGCCAGTAACGCCGGCGGGGCCGTCGGCTTCGTCCACCAGGTGACCGAGGAGGAGGTCCGGGCCGCCGGGAAGCGGCAGTTCGCCGGGGCGGCCCCGGCGGGACCGGACCGGCTGCTGATCGCCCGGGAGGCCGGGACGGGCCGGCTCGCCGCGCTGCTGCTCTTCGAGTCGATGCGGTTCGGACCGATGGACCACTGGCGGCTGGTGTCGAAGGTCATGGTCCACCCCGCGTTCCAGGGGCGCGGCCACGGCGCCGCGCTGCTGGCCGAGGCCGAGCGGATCGCCCGCGGGTGGGGTCTGGACGGGCTGAAGCTCCAGGTGCGGGGCGGACTCGGCCTGGAGTCCTTCTACGCCCGCAGCGGCTACGTCGAGGTCGGCCGGGTGCCCGGCGCCATCCGGGTCACACCCGGCGACGACCGCGACGACGTCGCCATGTGGCTCGACCTGCGCTGATCGCGCGCGGCCGGGACGGTGCCCGGCGGGACCCGTTCCCCGCCGGGCGCGTCGGGCATGCTTCACTGGGAGACCGGTCCGGTCCCCAGTGCAGTGAAGGATGTGTCCCCCCGGTGAGCAGCAATGTGAGCAAGAAGTCGCACGCCACGCTCCGCTACACCTCCATGCGGGTCTCCATCTTCCTCGGCTGCCTGCTGGTCGCGCTGCTCCTCGGGCACTTCCAGGTCATCCCGGTCTCCGGCGAGGCGGGCGTGGTCTTCCTCTTCCTGCTGGCCGCGATCGCCTCGGCCCCGCTCAGCTACGTGCTGCTCAGCCGGCAGCGCGACGCGATGTCGGCCGAGATCTCCGGCAGGGTGGACGGCATCCGGACCAGGACCGCCTCCAAGATCGCCGCGCAGAACGCCGAGGAGGACGCCGCGGACGAGGCCGCCCGCGCCGCGGCCGCCAAGGCCGGCGGCTCCGGTCCCGCCGCCTCGGCCCCGCAGAACTGACCCGCGCCGCCGTGCCGGAGAACGCCGCCCCAGAGGAGCGGCCCGCCGCCGGGACCTGGCCGGCCCCGGTCCGCCGACCCACCGGCCGGGACGTCGCCCGGCTCGCCGGGGTCTCGCAGGCCACCGTCTCGCTGGTGTTCTCCGGCTCCGAGGCCGGCCGCCGGGTCTCCGAGGCCACCCGCGAACGGGTCCGGGAGGCCGCCCGCGGCCTCGGCTACCGCCCGCAGGCGGCCGGTCGGCAGCTGCGCCTGGGCCGCAGCGGCATGATCCTGCTCGCCGTGCCGAACATCCTCGGCCCGTTCTTCGGCCGGGTCCTGGAGGGCGTCCACGAGGAGGCCGGCAAGCACGGCCTGGCCGTGGTGGTCAGCTCGGGCTGGGGGAGCGCCACGCTCGCCGACGCCGCCACCACCAGCCGCTTCGACGGCCTGCTGATCTGCTCCCCGGACGACAGCCAGCTCGGCGAGCTGCCCGCCGACACCCCCGTCGTCTTCCTGGACGCGGACCCGGGCACCGACCGGGCCCGGCCGACGATCGAGCTGGACGTGGCCGGCGGCATGCGGGCCGCCGTCGAACACCTCGCCGCGCTCGGCCACCGCCGGATCGGCCGACTGCGCTCCACCCACGCCGCGTACACCTTCCGGGTCCGCCAGGCGGCCTTCGAGGAGACGGCCCGGACGCTCGGCCTGGACGTGGTCGAACTCGGCGTCAGCCTGAACGAGGGCCAGCCGGCCGCGCGCGAGGTCGCCCACCGGCTGCTCGCCCACCCGGACCGGCCGCACGCGGTGATCTGCGACGACGACGTGGTCGCCTCCGGCGTCTACCAGGCCGCCGCCGAACGCGGGCTGCGGGTGCCCGCCGACCTCTCGGTGATAGGCATCGACAACGTCCCGGTGGCCGCGCTGCTCGCCCCGCCGCTGACCACGGTCGACCTGCCCGGCGAGGAGCTGGGCCGGGCCGGGGTGGCGGCGCTCGCCGGGTTGCTGAGGGGGGAGGCGGTCGCACCGGTGCCGCCGCTCGCCACCTCGCTGGTGCGGCGCTCCTCCACCACCGCGGCGACGGTTGCCGGCTGACCGTCCGTCCGGATCGCGGCTCCACCGTTCGAGCTGATCCGGCCGGGTGAAAGATCGTCCTATCGCCTCGCGGCGCGGCCGTCGAAGGATTAGCGGACGATGAGATTCCGGCATGCGGACGTCACGACCAAGACCCCCACGGCCCCCACGCCCCTCCCGGCCGTCCCGCCTGCCGCGCCTGGCCGCCGCGCTCGGCCTGATCGGCGGCACCCTGCTCACCGGCACCCTGACCGCCCCTCCCGCCGAGGCCGCCGTCACCTTCACCAAGACGGTGGACAAGCCCAGCGTGGGGCCCGGCGAGAACGTCACCTTCACCCTGCGGTACACCTGCTCGGTGAGCGACTGCGTCAACGGGCAGATCACCGACGTGCTCCCGGCCGACATGGAGTTCATCGGCTGGACCCCGGACGCCTCCACGGTCGACGTCCCCAACTCCAGCGTCCCACCGGTGGGTTCCACGGGAGGCACCCTCACCGCCAAGCTGCAGACCCTCTCCCCGGGCACCACCGCCACCATCAACGTGGTGCTGCGGTACCCCAACTTCTCCACCCCCAACGGCACCCGGAGCACCAACGCGGCCACCCTCACGGCCGACGGCGAGCCTCCGCAGACCGGCAGCGCCACCACCACCGCCGTGGTCCAGCCCGACTACACCACCACCAAGGGCGTGCAGACCAGCAGCCAGGACGGCCGCTCGGTCACCTACCAGTTCAGCGCCTGTTCCACCGCCAACGTGCCCAACGTCGACCTGGACGGCAGCCGGCTGGTCGACACCCTGCCGCCCGGCGCCGTGGTCGACACCGGCCGCTCGCCCGGCTGGGTCAACGACCCGATCGGCTCCACCACCTGGGTCTACGACATCGGCGCGTTCGTGTCCGGCAACGGCCAGGCCGGCTGCCGGATCCCCGGCGTCCTGGTGGTCGGCTACCCGGACCCCACCTTCCCCAGCGGCACCACGTCGACCAACACGGTCACGCTCCAGGGCGATCCGCTCGGCCCCGAGCCGCAGCGGGACCTGTCCACCGCCACCGCCGAGACCCCGACCTTCCAGCCGCCGGTCACCGGTGTGCAGATCGGCGCCTCCAAGGTGTGGCAGGAGAACACCGTCTCCGGCGACCTCACCACCCTGAGCATGCGGGTCTCCAACAACGCCGACCCGGTCACCAGCCTGGTGATGACCGACCCCGGCGCCGGTACCACCGCCGATCTGTACAACTGGCTGATCCCGCAGTCCATCCAGCTGGAGGCGTGGAACCCCACCTCGATCACCCTGGCGCTGGAGTACCGGCTCGACGGTGACCCGACCTGGCGGACCTTCACCCCCGGCCAGCCGCTGAACGGTTCGACCACCCGCCGGATCACCTTCGCGGAGGGCGCGGGGGACCCGGCCAACGACGTGCTGGGCATCCCGGCCGGCCGCTACCTGGACGGCCTGCGGTTCAGCTGGAGCGGCCCGATCCCCGGCGGCTGGAGCCCCGGCAACGCCGTCCAGCTGCTCGCCCAGGTGGTCACCCCGGGCCACGACGGCCGCACGGCGCCGGCGCCGCTGCACAACTGCCTCGACGCGGTCGGCACCAGCGCCGCCGGTGACACCGCCGCGGTCAGTGCCTGCGCCGACAGCACCGTCACCGCCGCCACCAACCTGGGCGCCGCCAAGGAGACCGTCTCCGGAGCGGTGCTCTCCCCGGGCGGCGTGGCCACCTTCCGGGTCACCCCGTACAACCGCACCGGCCGCACCCTCGACCAGCCGCTCGTCCTCTACGACCTGCTGCCGCCGGGCATGGTCTACGTCGACGGCAGCGCCCGCCGGGACCCGTCCTACCCCGACTCGATGGCCCCGGAGTCGGTCACCGTGCTCCCCGGCCCCGACGGCCGCCAACTGCTCAAGATGACCTGGCCGGCCGGCGCGCCCGACATGATGTACCTGAACGACCACCTGGCCTACCGCACCCTGATCGACGTCCAGGTGGCCGGCAGCGCCCGGCCCGGCACGCTCACCAACGACGTGTTCGTCACCGCCGACGGCGCCGGACCCCCGGTGTCCTGCTTCTACTTCGGCAGCGACAGCGGGGAGCCGGACGCCCAGGACATCGACAAGGACGGCGACACCACCGAGACCATGTGCCGCGCCTCCTCGCCGGTCGAGGTGCAGGTCCCGGCCGTGCTGCGGTCCTACAAGGAGGTCAGGGGCGACCTCGACCCCGACTACGCCACCACCGGCACCACCCGCCCCGGCGGCGGGATCTCCTACCGGATGACCGTCCGCAACGACTCCGCCGACCCGGTCACCGAGTTCCTCGCGTACGACAAGCTGCCCACCCCGGGAGACTCCTACGTGCTGCGGCCGGACGTCCCGCGCAACTCGGCCTGGACGCCCTCGCTGGTCGAGCCGCTGACCTCCAGCGACCCGACCGTGGTGATCGAGTACACCACCTCGCCCGATCCCTGCCTGCCCGGCGGGTTCGCCGTGCCCGGCCCGTGCGACGCCGCGGCGCAGTGGAGCACGACGTTCCCCGGCCCGGGCACCGCGACCTGGTTCCGGGTGCACCGCCCCGGCACGCTCGCCCCCGGGGAGTCGTTCACGCTCACCTGGCCGATGGTCGCCTCGTTCGACGCCGGTCCGGACGAGTTCGCCTGGAACAGCTTCAGCTACACCGCGACCGACGCCGCCGGAAACCCGCTGCTGCCCGCCGAGCCGGCCAAGGTCGGCGTGGGCATCGAGCAGGCCGTTCCGCCGGCCAACGTGCTCGGGGACTTCGTCTGGAACGACCTGAACAAGGACGGCGTCCAGCAGCCCGGCGAGCCCGGGGTGCCCGGCGTCCGGGTCGAACTGCTGGACGGCGAGGGCCGGGTGGTCCGGGACAAGGACGGCAACCCGGTCACGACGGTGACCGACGCGAGCGGACACTACCGGTTCGAGCGGCTGCCGGACGGGGTGTACGCGGTGCGGTTCGACCTCACCACGCTGCCCGAGGGCGCCACCGTGACCGTACGGGCGGCCGGGCCGGACCGGTCGCTGGACTCGGACGCGGATCCGGCGACCGGTGTGACGCAGACGGTCACGCTCGCCGGCGGGGTGGAGGACCTGGGGCTGGACATGGGGCTGGTGCTGCCGACGGTGAGCCCGTCGCCGTCGCCGTCGCCGTCGCCGTCGCCGTCGCCGTCGCCTTCCCCGTCCCCGTCTCTCTCGCCGTCCCCGACGGGGAGCCCTTCGCCCTCGCCGTCCCCGTCGCCCACGGTGACGCCGACAGTGACGCCGACCCCGTCGCCGACCCCGACCCCGTCGCCCACGGTGACGCCGACGCCCACTCAGACGGCGACGCCGACACCGACCGTGACGCCGAGTCACCCGCACACGCCGACGCACCACCCGTCGACGTACCACCCCGGGCCGACCCACACGCCGAGCCACGGCGGTGAGCTGCCGGGGACCGGTGCCGGACCGGGCACGCTGATCGGCGTCGTCGGCGCCGCGACGCTCGGAGCCGGTCTGCTGCTCGCCCTGATCGCCTGGGGAGGCCGCGGCCGCCACAGCTGAGTGAAGGGATGAAAGAGTGACTGCGCCCGTCGGCCAGACCACCCGGTCCGACGGGCGCAGCCACGTCCAGGGGGATGCGGCGGGCGTCAGCCCACCGGCACCGGTTCGGCCGCCGGCGGCTGCGCCCCGGCCGGGGCGGCGACCGGGTGGAACCAGCGGCGGGCGCCGAACAGCAGCAGCCCGCCCAGGCCGATCCCGCCCGCCGCGCACAGCGCCACCGGGCGCAGCGAGCCCTCCGCGAGGTGGCCCGAGACGGCGTAGCCGAGCGAGTTGCCGGTCGCGAAGAGGGTGACCAGCCAGGCGAAGGCCTCGGTCACGGTACCGGTCGGGGCCAGTTCGGCGACCAGGACGAACGCCGCCGCCAGCAGCGGGGCCAGCGCGATTCCGGACAGGAAGGCGAGTCCGGCCATCGCGGCCGGCCCGGGGAGCAGCACCAGCGGCAGGTAGCTGACGGCCATGCCGAGCGCCATCAGCCAGGTACGGGTGGCCGTCGAACTGCGCCACGGCACCGCGCCGTAGGCGAGTGCGCCGAGCAGTCCGCCGAGCGCCGCCAGCGCCAGCAGGGTGCCCGCGCCGCCGGGCAGGCCGTCCGCGGCGTGGGCCTCGGCGTAGGCGATGAACAGCACGTTCTGCGCGCCGACCGCCCAGCCGGCGCCGGCCAGGCCGATCAGCAGCAGGACCAGGCCGGGGGAGCGGAGCGGGCCGAGCAGGCCGGACGAGTGCGCGCGCGGCGGGGCCTGCCAGGCCCGGGCCGGCGCGGCGGTGGCGACGACGAGCGCCCCGGCGAGGCCGAGTGCGGCCGCCACCCAGAGCGCGGCGACCGCGCTCACCGCGCCCGCGATGCCGGCCACCGCGAGCGGGCCGGCGACGTAGAGGATCTGCTGGGAGGCGGAGTCGAAGGCGTAGGCGGTGTCGAGCTGCTCCTCCTCGACGACCTCCGGCCAGAGCGAGCGCAGGCAGGGTTCGAGCGGGGGCATCGCGAGTCCGGCGACCGCGGCGCCGAGCGGGGCGGCGATCGCCGAGCCGGGGGCCAGTGCCAGCAGGGCGTACCCGCCGCCGGCGACCACCGCGGAGACCAGCAGCACGCGGGGCTGCCCGGTGCGGTCGACGATCCGGCCGAGCACCGGTCCGCCGACGGCCGCCGCGATCGCGTACGCGGCGGTGGCCAGGCCGATCCGGCTGAACGGGGCGTGGACCTCGCGCAGCGCCAGGGCGATCACCAGGGCGGTCATGCCGGCCGGGAGGCGGCCGAGCAGGGTGCCGAAGAGGAGGCGGCCGACGTGAGGGGCGCGGAGCAGGGCGAGGTAGCCCATGGGCGGGATTCTCCGGTCTGGGCAGGGTGACGGACGGGGGTGCGACCAAGTTATACGTATAACTATCGGTCGGTCAATCGGTCCGTGTCCGGAACTCAAACAACTACTTTGAACATCTCAAAGCTTTACTGCTAATGTGTCGGCCGTGACCACCTCAGACGCACGTTCGCCGCTCGGCCCGGGCCCGCTGCCCGGTGCCGCCCGCGCGTGTCGTCTGGCCGGTGCTGTGGACAGCCCGCGCCGTTGTCGCGCCATGAGCTGTATTCAGGCGGCACGCCCCTGACCGGGGCCGGTTCCCTTCCCGTCCGGCCCGCGCGCCGTGCCGCCGCCCTCCCCCCTCGCCTCGTCATCAGCAACGCCTCCCCCGGAGCCGCACCGTCATGTCCACAGCGCCCGAGGCGACTTCGTCGCCGTCCGTGCTCGCCAGAATCCGCAAGACCCCCTTCTGGGTCCAGATCGTCGCCGGCCTCGTGCTCGGCGTCGGCCTCGGCTACCTGGCCCGCGCGGCCGACATCTCCTGGCTGGCCACCACCCTGGAGACGATCGGCCGGATCTTCGTCCAGCTGCTCAAGCTCGCCGTCCCGCCGCTGGTGTTCACCGCGATCCTGGTGAGCGTGGCGAACCTGCGGAACGTCACCAACGCGGCCCGGCTGGCCGTCCGCACCCTGCTCTGGTTCGCGATCACCTCGCTGATCGCGGTGGCCATCGGCCTCGGCCTCGGCCTGCTGACCAACCCGGGCTCGGGCACCGACCTCAAGACCGAGGGCCTGAAGGCGCCGAAGTCCACCGGCAGCTGGATCGACTTCCTGACCGGGATCTTCCCGACCAACATCGTCACCGCGTTCACCGAGGTCGAGGTCCTGCAGATCGTCTTCCTGGCGATCGTGGCCGGCGCCGCCGTGATCAAGCTCGGCGCGAAGGCCGATCCGATCCTCAAGCTCAGCGAGTCGGTGCTGGAACTGGTCCAGACCGCCCTCTGGTGGGTCATCCGGCTCTCGCCGCTCGGCACCCTCGGCCTCATCGGCAAGTCGGTCGCCAAGTACGGCTGGGACCTGCTGGAGCCCTTCGCGACGCTGACCGTCGACATCTACGTCGGTTGCGCGCTGGTGATGTTCGTCGTCTACTCGCTGCTGCTGAAGTTCGCCGCCGGCCTCAACCCGGTCAACTTCTTCAAGGGCGCCTGGCCCGCCATCCAGCTGGCCTTCGTCTCCCGCTCCTCGGTCGGCACCCTGCCGGTCACCCGCCGGGTCACCGAGCGCCTCGGCGTCCCGAGCGAGTACGCCTCGTTCGCCGTCCCGTTCGGCGCCACCACCAAGATGGACGGCTGCGCCGCGATCTACCCGTCGCTGGCCGCGATCTTCGTCGCCCAGGTGTACGGCATCGACCTCGGCATCAAGGACTACCTGCTGATCGCCTTCGTCTCGGTGATCGGCTCGGCGGCCACCGCCGGCCTCACCGGTGCGATCGTCATGCTGACGCTGACCCTCTCCACCCTGGGTCTGCCGCTGGAGGGCGTCGGCCTGCTGCTGGCCATCGACCCGATCCTCGACATGATGCGCACCGCGACCAACGTCGCCGGCCAGGCCCTGGTGCCGATCCTGGTCTCGGCCCGGGAGAAGACCCTCGACCTGGTCGCCTACAACAACCCCACCGGTGACCTCTACGACGAGGCCCCGGCCGTGATCCCGGCCCAGGGCAAGGGTCCGAACCAGGCCCCCGCGACGGCCTGACGCCCCTTTCGAACGGGTACCGCGAAGGGCCCTCCTCCCCGGGACGGGAGGAGGGCCCTTCGGCGTCGCACAAGGCGGACGGCGTCGCACAAGGCAGGGGGCCCACCGGACGGCGGGCCCCCTTGGGTACTGCAGCTCTTGTGCTCACGGTGACGGCCGGAGGCCGCCGGTGGACCCGGCGGGGTCCCGAGCGATCAGATCATCTTGAGGATGGTCAGATAAGGGTGACGTTCTCCGCCTGCGGGCCCTTCGGGCCCTGGGTGACGTCGAAGCTGACCGCCTGGTTCTCCTCCAGCGAGCGGAAACCGCTCGCGTTGATGGCGGAGTAGTGGACGAAGACGTCGGGGCCGCCGCCATCCTGGGCGATGAAGCCGAAGCCCTTCTCAGCGTTGAACCACTTGACGGTTCCCTGAGCCATGCCGTTCTCCTTGCGAGGGACGTGTCGGGGCCACACCGTGTGGCACCCGGTCCGCTGCGCTGATCGCCCTGCCTCCGGACGGGTCCGGAGTTTTTCGATATTGCTGAAAAACTACAAAAAGCCTGCGGTTACATGCTCCGCAGGCTTCAAGTACTGCAAGGGGAATCAAACTGCAACTGAGGGCAACGCTAGCATGCGGTTGCTGTGACGACCAGGGGTGACTTGCGGGCTGGACGGCGCGTGTCGTAAGGCCGTTGTGACGCTCGGTGCGGGGCTCGACGGGGTGTCCCGGAAGGGCGGTGCGGGGCTCGCGGGGCGGCGGGCATACGCTGCGGGGAGGCGCACGAAGAGCAAGGGAGCGGCGCAGTGGCAGTACCGGATGCGGAAACGCGGGAGCCCCAGGAGAACACCCCGGTCCGGCCCCGGGTCGGGCATATTCAGTTCCTCAACTGCGTGCCCCTCTACTGGGGGCTGGCCAGGACCGGCAACCTGCTCGATCTGGACCTCACCAAGGACACTCCGGAGAAGCTGAGCGATCAGCTGGTCGGCGGCTCCCTCGACATCGGTCCGATCACCTGTGTGGAGTACCTGCGGCACGCGGACGAGCTGCTGGTGCTCCCGGACATCGCCGTGGGCAGCGACGGCCCGGTGATGTCCTGCGTGATCGTCAGCAAGCTGCCGCTGTCCGAGCTGGACGGCCGGCGGGTCGCGCTCGGCTCCACCAGCCGTACCTCCGTCCGGCTCGCCCGGCTGCTGCTGGAGGAGCGCGAAGGCGTGCGGCCGGAGTACTTCAGCTGCCCGCCGGACCTGGACGCGATGCTCGCGGACGCCGACGCCGCCGTACTGATCGGCGACCCGGCGCTGCGCGCCTACCTGGGGCAGGCGGCCGGCCAGGGCCTGACCGTGCACGACCTGGGCGCGATGTGGAAGGAGTGGACCGGGCTGCCGTTCGTCTTCGCCGTCTGGGCCGCCCGCCGCGACTTCGCCGAGCGGAGCCCGGAGCTGACCGCGGCCGTCCACCGGGCCTTCCTGGAGTCCCGGGACCTCTCGCTGGTCGAGGCCCGCGAGGTGGCCGAGCAGGCGGCCCGCTGGGAGGCCTTCGACGCGGGCGTGCTGGAACGGTACTTCAGCGAGGCGCTGGACTTCTCGCTCGGCGAGCGGCAGCTGGCCGGCGTCGCCGAGTTCGCCCGGCGGGTCGCCCACGACAGCGGCTTCGCCCCCGACGTGGCCGTCCGGCTGCTGGAGCCGGCGCCCGAGCCGGTGGCCTGAGCCCTCCCGCCCGCCGATGGCACCGCGCGGTGCCGCCGCCCGATAGCGTCTGCACGCGACACGGCCCCGGCGGCGGGGCCGGGCGGGTGACGGGAGCGTGCGCGGGATGCAGGCACTGGGATCGGACGACCCGCGCCGGGTGGGCGCCTACCGGCTGCTGCGGCGGCTCGGCGCGGGCGGAATGGGGCGGGTCTACCTCGGCCGCACGGCGGGCGGCCGCACGGTGGCGGTCAAGGTGGTGCGCGGCGAACTCGCCGAGGACGCGGAGTTCCGCGCCCGGTTCCGGCAGGAGGTGGCCGCCGCCCGCCGGGTCGGCGGCGTCTGGACGCCGCCCGTCCTGGACGCCGACACCGAGGGCGAGCACCCCTGGGTGGCCACCGGCTACGTCGCCGGGCCCGCGCTGGGCGGCGCCGTCCGGCAGTACGGGCCGCTGCCCGGGCCGGCCGTGCGCACCCTCGGCGCGGGCCTGGCGGAGGCGCTGGAACACGTGCACGGGCTCGGGCTGGTGCACCGTGACGTCAAGCCGTCCAACGTGCTGCTCACCCTGGACGGGCCCCGGCTGATCGACTTCGGCATCGCCCGGGCCCTCGACGCGGCCACCGGGCTCACCCGGTCGGGGTTCGTGGTGGGCTCGCCCGGCTTCATGTCGCCGGAACAGGCCAACGGGCGGCCGTCCGGGCCGCCCGGCGACGTCTTCTCGCTCGGCGCGGTGCTCGCGTTCGCGGCCACCGGGGTGCACCCGTTCGGGGAGGGGGTGAGCGCGGCCGTCCTGCTGTACCGGGTGGTGCACGAGGAGCCGGACCTCACCGGGTTGGACGGCGGACCGCTGCGCGCGATCGTGCTCGACTGCCTGGCCAAGGACCCGGCGGCCCGGCCGACGCCCCGGCAGCTGAGGGAGCGGCTGGACCCGGACGGCGCGGCCGTCGGGCGGCTGGGGCAGGGCGGCTGGCTGCCGCCGGAGCTGGCGGCGGCCGTCGGGCGCAGCGCGGTGGAGCTGCTGGACCTGGAGGCGGAGGCCGGGTTCGGCGGCGGGCCTGTACCGGGCGGCGGGGCGGAGGGGGAGCGGACGCCGACCCACGTGCCGGGCGGGAGCGGGAGCGCCTCCCGGCGGCGGCGCGGTGCGGCGGGGCTGGCGGCCGGGGCGCTGCTGCTGGCACTCGCGGGCGGAGGGTACGGGGCGTACCGGGTGTGGGGGAGGGCCGAGCCGGGGTCCGGGCCCACCGCCGCGGGGACGGGGGCGCCCTCGCAGGCGCTGCCGCTGCCGTCGGCCTCGGCCTCGGTCTCGGGCGCAGGCACGGCTTCGCAGTCGTCCTCGCCGACGGCGTCCGCTCCGACGACGCCCGCTCCGACGACGAGCGCGGCCGCGCCGGCCGGGCCGAACGCCGTACCGGAGTCGTTCCTCGGCACCTGGAGCGGGGAGATGACCACGCAGAAGGGCGTGCCCGCGGGCACCACCACGCTGGTCATCGGCCGTGCGGCGGTCGGGAAGGACGCCGTGACCAGCCGCAACGAGCTGACCGGCCTGCTCTCGATCACCTGCGAGGGCAGCTGGACGCTCACCTCGGCCGAGACGGAGAAACTGGTCCTCAGCTCCCGGCTGGTCCGCTCCTCGCTGCCCGGCGCGTGCACCGGCGGCTCCTACGCCGAGACCCTGGCGCTGCAGAAGGACGGCACGATCCGCTTCACCTCCGCCGACCCCAGCGCCGGGAACCCGTCGGGGACGCTGCGGCGGGCGGGCTGACGCGGGGGCCGGAGAGGGCTGGCGTAGGCTGAACCGGATGCGCCCCGGTGCCCCGGCACGGAGCCGCACTCGTCGCACCAGAAGCACGTGAAGTACCGAGAGAGAGAAGGCCGCCAGGTGTCCGAGCTCGCAGCGACCACCCTCGATGCGCCCAGCACCGACCTGCAGGCCGTGCTCGACCGGGCGGCCGGCGGTGGCCGGATCAGCCCGGAGGAGGCGCTGGAGCTCTACCGCTCCGCCCCGCTGCACGCGCTCGGCTCGGCGGCCGACGCGGCGCGCCGCCGCCGCTACGCGGGTACCGAGCACATCGCGACGTACATCATCGAGCGCAACATCAACTACACCAACGTCTGTGTGACGGCGTGCAAGTTCTGCGCCTTCTACGTGCCGCCGAAGAGCGACAAGGGCTGGTCCCGCGAGCTCGACGAGATCCTGCGCCGCTGCGCCGAGACCGTCGAGCTGGGCGGCACCCAGATCATGTTCCAGGGCGGCCACCACCCGGACTACGGCGTCGAGTACTACGAGCGCGCCTTCTCGGCGATCAAGGCGGAGTTCCCGCAGCTGGTGATCCACTCGCTGGGCGCCTCCGAGGTCGACCACATGGCGCGGATCTCGGGCGTCCCGATCGAGGAGGCGATCACCCGGATCCACCGGGCGGGCCTGGACTCCTTCGCCGGTGCCGGCGCCGAACTGCTGCCGGAGCGCCCGCGCAAGGCGATCGCGCCGCTCAAGGAGTCCGGCGAGCGCTGGCTGGAGATCATGGAGGCCGCGCACGGCCTCGGCGTGGAGTCCACCTCCACCATGCTGATGGGCACCGGCGAGACCAACGCCGAGCGGATCGAGCACCTGCGGATGATCCGCGACGTGCAGGACCGCACCGGCGGCTTCCGCGCCTTCATCCCGTACACCTACCAGCCGCAGAACAACCACCTGAAGGGGTCGACCCAAGCGACCGTCTTCGAGTACCTGCGGATGATCGCCATCGCCCGCCTGTTCCTCGACAACGTCGCCCACATCCAGGGCTCCTGGCTGACCACCGGCAAGGAGGCCGGCCAGCTGTCGCTGCACTACGGCGCGGACGACCTCGGCTCGGTCATGCTGGAGGAGAACGTGGTCTCGGCGGCCGGCGCCAAGCACCGGTCCAACCTCACCGAGCTGATCCACCTGATCCGGGCCGCGGACCGCGTCCCCGCGCAGCGCTCGACCACCTACGAGCACCTGCGGGTGCTGGACGACCCGGCCAACGACCCGGTCGACCCGCGGGTCGCCTCGCACATCGCCTCCACCGCGATCGAGGGCGGCACCGCGCACCCCGAGCTGAAGATCCTCGACAACCGCTGAGGTCCCGTCCCGCCGTGCTGACCCTGCACCGGGCCGCCCTCGTGCTGCCCGACCCGGCCGATCCCACCGCCCCGTCCCACCGCGACGGGGCGGTGCTCGTGCGCGGCGAGCTGGTGGAGGCGGTCGGCCCGTACGCCGGGCTGGCGGCGGCGCACCCGCGGGCCCGGGTCCGGGACTGGGGCGACGCGCTGCTCACGCCCGGGCTGCGCAACCCGTACGGGCACCGGCTGCTGGAGCGGGCGTACCACCCGGACCCGCGGGAAGGGGTCGGGGACGAGCCGGTGCCGGAGGGGCTGGCGGGGGAGCGGGACGAGACGCGCTGCGGGGCGAGCGCCCGGCGCGGGCTGCAGCGGATGCTCGGGGCCGGCGTGACGGCGGTGGCCGGGCCGTTCGAGCGGGCCTCGGTGCGGACGGCGGTGGCCCGGTCGGGGCTGGCCGTGCTGCCGGGTGCGCCGTCGGGGGTTCTGCCGGGCGCGGGGTCCGGGCCGCTGGACCCGCTGGCGGTGCTGCCGCTCGCCGGGGCCGTGCACGGCCGGGTCGCCGTCGGGGGCCGGGCGGACTTCGCGGTGTTCGCGCCCGTGCCCGGTGCGCCGGGTGAACCGCGCGCCGGGGGGTGCCGTGCCACGGTGCTGGCCGGGCGGCTGGTGTTCCGGCGGCGCTGAGCGCGGTCCCGGATCGCGCCCGGTCCGATCCTACTCGCCGGTAGCCCCGCGTTTCGGGCCGAGCGCCCCGTACTCCCCTGCGGGACGCGGGACTTGCTTCGTGCGCCACTGAACTGCGCCTTCGTCCTCCTGGCCTGATTGTCCCTTCGTCGTGACCTGAGGGCCCGCCAGCGGATAGCATCCGGCTCAGCTCAGTCCGCACCCTCATCACACACCCGCCCGTGCCCGCGGGCGGCGGGGCCCCGTCCCAGGGCCCGAACGCAAGCCAGGACAGGAACCATGCGATCCGCGACCGTCCCCCCGCAGAGCTCCCCGCGGTTGGGCCGTGGCTGGTACCTCACCGCCGTGCTCAGCGCCGTACTGGCCGTCGGGATGTGCCTGCTGGGGTGGCGTCAGGCCGAGCAGGCCGACCGGATCGGCGCCCACCCGGTGCGGGTCGACGGCGTGGTGACCCAGCTGCCGAACGGCGGCGGCTCCTACAGCACCGTCGGCTACCAGGCGGGCGGCCAGCACCACACCGCCACCGCGCTGCCGCTGGCCGACGGCACCAGGCTCGGGGACACCGTCTGCCTGGAGCACGCCGCCGACGAGCCGAAGGCGGTGCGGATCTGCGGCGACACCTACCCGCAGCCGGTGGGCGTCGGGCTGGCCCGGTTCAGCGTGCCGGTGGCGGTGCTGCTGTTCGCCTTCTGCATGCTGCGGATCCGGCGGCACCGGCGGGAGGTGGCCGTCCGGAGCGGGCAGAACCGGTTCGCCAGCACCGTCGCCCTGGCGACCGAGGTGCTGGCCGACGGGATGCCGGCGATAACGCAGGGCAAGCGCTCGCGCCGCCGACGCCGTGCGGGCGGGCGGCGCGGCCTGCACTGAGGCGGCCCCGGACGTCCCGGAGGCGGCCCGGGCGCGCCCCGGCGGTGTTCCGGGGGTGCCCGGAAGGCGCCCCCTTGCCCGGATCGTCGGAGCCAGGGTGAACAATGGGGGGCGTGACCCGAGCCTCTCTGGACAAGCAGCCGCACGAAGTCGCCGCCATGTTCGACGACGTCGCGGCCAAGTACGACCGCACCAACGACGTACTCTCGCTCGGCCAGGCCCGCGCCTGGCGTCGCGCGGTGGCCGAGGCGGTGGACGCCGGGCCGGGGGACGTCGTGCTCGACCTCGGGGCCGGGACCGGCACCTCCTCGCTGCCCTTCGCGGAGGCCGGGGCGCGGGTCGTCCCGTGCGACTTCTCGGTCGGCATGCTGGCCGAGGGCAAGCGCCGCCACCCCGAGCTGCCGCTGACCGCCGGGGACGCCACCAGGCTGCCGTTCGCCGACGACACCTTCGACTCGGTGACGATCTCCTTCGCGCTGCGCAACGTCCATGACACCGGCGCGGCGCTGAGCGAGCTGCAGCGGGTCACCAAGCCCGGCGGCAAGCTGGTCATCTGCGAGTTCTCCACGCCGACCTGGACGCCGTTCCGGACGGTCTACACCGAGTACCTGATGCGCGCACTTCCGCCGGTCGCCACCGCGGTCAGCAGCAACCCGGACGCGTACGTCTACCTCGCCGAGTCGATCCGCGAATGGCCGGACCAGCCCGCGCTGGCCGCCCGGCTGCAGGAGGCCGGCTGGTCCAAGGTGGCCTGGCGCAACCTGACCGGCGGGATCGTCGCCCTGCACCGGGCCTACAAGGTCTGACCGGCCGGTGCGACCGGTTCCCCCGCCGGTCGCGCCGCCGTGCCGGGCTGCCGTGCGTCCGCAGCTCATAGACTCGTCCAAGCCCCAGCCGGGCCGGCCCCCGCCGGCCGGCCGACCCCCAGCAGGAGTGTGCCCACCGTGTCCGAGACCGCCGTTGACCTGAGCGCAGGCGTTGTGGAGAGCACCGCGGACGTCATCGTGGTCGGCGCCGGCCCGGCCGGGTCCACCACCGCGTACCACCTCGCGCAGGCGGGCCTGGACGTGCTGCTGCTGGAGAAGACCAGCTTCCCCCGGGAGAAGGTCTGCGGCGACGGCCTCACCCCGCGGGCCACCAAGCAGCTGGTGGACATGGGCATCGACGTGTCCACCGAGAACGGCTGGCTGCACAACAAGGGGCTGCGGATCATCGGCGGCGGGGTCCGGCTGGAGCTGGACTGGCCCGAGCTGTCGTCCTTCCCCGACTACGGCCTGGTCCGCAAGCGCGCCGACTTCGACGAGCTGCTCGCCCGTCAGGCCGAGAAGGCCGGGGCCCGGCTCTACGAGCGCTGCAACGTCAGCGGCCCGGTGCTGGACGAGCGGACCGGCCGGATCGTCGGGGTCACCGCCAAGCTCGGCGAGGAGAAGCGGTCGGTGACCTTCCGCGCCCCGCTGGTGGTGGCCGCCGACGGCAACTCCACCCGGCTCTCGCTCGCCATGGGCCTGCACCGCCGGGAGGACCGCCCGATGGGCGTCGCCTACCGCACCTACTTCACCTCCCCGCGCCACGACGACGACTACCTGGAGTCCTGGCTGGAGCTGTGGGACACCCGCGACGGGGGGCGCAAGCTGCTGCCCGGCTACGGCTGGGTCTTCGGCATGGGCGACGGCACCTCCAACGTCGGCCTCGGCATCCTCAACTCCTCGCCGGCCTTCGGCGAGCTGGACTGGCGCGAGGTGCTCAAGGCCTGGTGCGCGAGCATGCCGGAGGAGTGGGGCTACACGCCGGAGAACATGACCGACCCGATCCGCGGGGCCGCGCTGCCGATGGCCTTCAACCGGCAGCCGCACTACACCCGCGGCCTGCTGCTGGTCGGCGACGCCGGCGGCATGGTCAACCCGTTCAACGGCGAGGGCATCGCCTACGCGATGGAATCCGGCCAGATCGCCGCCGGGGTGATCGTCCAGGCCCTCGCGCGGGTGACCGACGGCGGGCGGGAGCGCGCGCTCCAGGCCTACCCGCGCATCCTCAAGGACGTCTACGGCGGCTACTACACGCTCGGTCGGGCCTTCGTGAAGCTCATCGGCAACCCGAAGGTCATGCAGCTCGCCACCCAGCGCGGGCTGACCCACCCGATGCTGATGAGGTTCGTCCTCAAGCTCCTCGCCAACCTCACCGACCCGCAGGGCGGCGACGCCATGGACCGCATCATCAACGGCCTGGCCAAGGCCGCGCCGAACGCCTGACCGGCGGGCGCGCCGTCAGCTGCCCGGCTCGCGGCCGGCGGCGGTGCGCCGCTCGACGAAGTCGAGGCGGTCGGCGAACACCCGGGCGGCGTCCGGGGTGAGCGTGCGCAGGGCGACCAGGGCGGTGAAGACCACGTCGCACAGCTCGTGCTGGACGTCCTCCCAGCTGTGGGTGACGCCCTTGCGCGGGTTCTGGCCGGTGGCGCCGATCACGGCGGCGCTGACCTCGCCGACCTCCTCGGAGAGCTTGAGGATCCGGGCGAGCCGATCCTCCTGCGGGGAGAGCGGGCTCTCCGCGTCGAGCCGGGCGACCAGCCGGTCGACGCTCTCCCAGATCCTGCTGTCCATGCGGCGCTGCTCCCGTACGGTGTCGGTGGCCTCGCGGAGGCCGGTCGGCGGCCGGTGACGGCCCGCTCCACCGTACGGGAGTGCGGCGGACGGCTCAGCGGGCGGAGATCTTCACGTTGCGGATGTTCACCGGCAGGGTGGGGAAGCCGTCGCCGGGGCTGTTCTGGTCGTCCTCGCCGCCGGCGGCGATCCTCTGCAGCACGTCCAGGCCCTCGGTGATCCGGCCGAACGGGGTGTAGGCGGGGGAGAGCTTGGTGTCCTTCCAGACGAAGAAGAACTGGCTGCCGTTGGTGCTGGGCCCCGCGTTGGCCATGGCGACGGTGCCGGCCGGATAGGTGGCGCCCTCCAGGTTCTCGTCCGGGAAGGAGTAGCCCGGGCCGCCGCTGCCGGTCCCGGTCGGGTCGCCGCACTGCAGGACGTAGATCCGCTGGGTGGTGAGCCGGTGGCAGTGGCTGCGGTCGAAGTAGTCGCGTTCGGCGAGGAACCGGAACGAGAAGGTCGTGCAGGGCGCCTTGTCGGTCAGCGCCTGGAAGGTGATCGCGCCCTGCGAGGTCTTCAGGGTCGCCTTGTACGGCCTGGCCGCCTTCCGGGCGTCGAAGACCGGGATGCCCTTGAAGTTGTCGGCCGGGACGGCCGGGGTGTAGGTGCAGGTGGTGCCGGCCGCGGCGGCGCCGGTCGACGGGGTGTCCGCGACGGCGACGCCGGTGCTCGCGACGAGCGGGAGGACGGTGGCGGCGGCGGTCAACGCCCAGTGCATGCGCCTCACGTGACGGGCCTTCCGGTGGGTGGGGGACGGCTGGGTTGGCATGGCGACATCATCCACGGCGGGCAGGGGATCCGGTAGGGGGCCGAAAACCGTTGATCGCGGGCCGCACGGTGCGCGAGGATGGCGGGCCCCGCTCCGCTCCGGGATCCGTCCGACGACGTGCGCGACTCTCGTGTGCCGGCTCCGTGTGCTTCGAAGCGCCCCGCGCCTCGAACCCTTCGAGAGGCCCGCCCGTGCGTGCTCCGTCCTCCGGTCTGTCGCGCGATCTGCCGGTGCTGTTGGTGGCGGTGGTCTGGGGGTCCAGCTTCCTGGCGGTGCAGCGGGTGGCCGGACCGGGGACGGTGGTGGCGATGCTCGTGCTGCGCTTCGGCCTGGTGCTACCCGTCCTGGGTCTCGTCGCCCGGCGGTCGCTGCGGCGGCTGCGGCGCGCCGAGTGGCTGGGCGGGGCCGGGCTGGGGCTGGTGCTCGGTGCGATCTTCCTCCTGGAGACGTTCGGCGCGGTGCACACCTCGGCGACCAACGCGGGCCTGATCATCAGCCTCACGATCGTGTTCACCCCGGTGGCGGAGAGCGCGTTGGCCCGGACGCCGCTGCCGCGGGCCTTCCTCGCGGCGGCCGGTCTGGCGGTGGTGGGCATCGCGCTGCTGACCGGGGGCGGCGGACTGCGGACCCCGGCCCCGGGGGACCTGCTGGTGCTCGGCGCCGCCGTGGTGCGGACGGTCAACGTGCTGGCCACCGCCCGGGCCCGGTCGATCCGGGAGAGCGACACCCTGGCCGTCACCTGGGTCCAGCTCGCGACCGCGACGCTGGTGTTCGCCGCCGTCGCGCCGTTCGCCGGTCCGCCGCCCTGGACGGTCGCGGCCGCCTACGGGCCGGCCCAGTGGGGCTGGCTGCTGCACCTGGCGCTGCTCTGCACACTGTTCGCGTTCTTCGTGCAGATGTGGGCCGTGCGCACCACCTCGCCCTCCCGGGTCAGCCTGCTGCTGGGCACCGAACCGCTCTGGGCCGCGGTGTTCGGCATCACCCTGGCGGGCAACCACCTCGGGCCGCTCGCCCTGCTGGGCGGCGCCCTCGTGCTGATCGGCACCGAGTGGGGCCGGCGGACCGCCGCCGCGCCCCGGCCGGAGGAGCGGGCCCGGGTGGAGCGGGAGCCGGTGTCGACGTGACGGCGGGGCGGTGCGCCTACCGGCGCCTCCCCGGGTGCGGCGGGCTTCCCGCCGAGCACCGCTCGCGCGCTTGTGAATGAAGGGTCAAGCGGACGTTCGCGGAGCCGCCACCCCTGCGAGTGAGCCCCTATAACACGTCAACGTGACGCCAAAAAATTTGCTCTCGAAGAGGCATAGTTGATATAGGTGCGCGGCGCTGACCAGCCGCTTCGCAGATAAATGCGACTGCTTGTGACCATTTGACTTCTTTGCGTCGACAAATCTCGCCATGCTCACCTTCGCGATGATTCGCGAGGTGGCGTAGATCACAAAGATCGTCCTGAACTGCGTGTCGCAGATCACAAGCCGACGGGCATAGGATGCGCTCGTTCCAGGCTTTGTGAACTGCCTCACATGAGGTGGATCTCGGGAACTGGAGTGCCGGGTTCACCGCAGTGTGACCCGTCGGTTCCGATCTGCAGTCAAGGACGACTGGACGGAGGGAGCGGGGGCTATGAATGCCTACGCGCCGATCCTCGTACTCGGTGCCATCGCGGCGGCGTTCGCGGTCGGCTCCGTCGTGATGGCCTCACTGACCGGCCCCAAGCGCTACAACCGGGCCAAGTTGGAGGCGTACGAGTGCGGCATCGAGCCGACCCCGCAGCCCGTGGGCGGCGGTCGGTTCCCGATCAAGTACTACCTGACGGCGATGCTCTTCATCGTCTTCGACATCGAGATCGTCTTCCTCTACCCGTGGGCCGTGAGCTTCGACGCCCTGGGGATCTTCGGGCTGGTCGAGATGCTCCTGTTCATCGCCACCGTCTTCGTCGCCTACGCCTACGTCTGGCGCCGCGGCGGTCTGGAGTGGGACTGACCGCTGACTTTGTGAACGTGCGGACAAGCCAACGGACTTGAGGGCATTGAGAGGGATCTGATGGGAATCGAGGAGAAGCTGCCGAGCGGCTTTCTGCTCACGACCGTGGAGACGGCCGCCGGCTGGGTGCGCAAGGCGTCGCTCTTCCCGGCCACCTTCGGGCTGGCCTGCTGCGCGATCGAGATGATGACCACCGGTGCGGGCCGCTACGACCTGGCGCGGTTCGGCATGGAGGTGTTCCGGGGCTCGCCCCGGCAGGCCGACCTGATGATCGTGGCGGGCCGGGTGAGCCAGAAGATGGCGCCGGTGCTGCGCCAGGTCTACGACCAGATGGCCAATCCGAAGTGGGTCATCTCGATGGGCGTCTGCGCCTCCTCGGGCGGGATGTTCAACAACTACGCCATCGTGCAGGGCGTCGACCACATCGTCCCGGTGGACATCTACCTGCCCGGCTGCCCGCCCCGCCCGGAGATGCTGATGGACGCGATCCTGAAGCTGCACGACAAGATCCAGCACGAGCCGCTCGGCGTGAACAAGCGCCGCGCCGAGGAGCTGGGCGAGGCGCTCGCGCTCCAGGCGACCCCGGTCAGCGAGATGCGGGGGCTGCTGCGATGAACGACCAGGTACCCGAGACCCGTCGCGAGCAGCCGCACCGCGAGATCCCGGTCGAGGTGGTCGGCCGCCGGCAGGGCATGTTCGGCGCCCAGGGCAGCGGCGACACCTCCGGCTTCGGCGGGCTGGTCGCCCCGATCGCGCTGCCGACGGCCAGCGCGCGCCCGTACGGCGGCTGGTTCGACGAGGTCGCCGACGAGCTGGAGGGCGCCCTGGAGGAGCAGGGCCTCGACCCGGCCGAGGTGATCGAGAAGACCGTCGTCGACCGCGCCGAACTCACCTTCCACATCGCCCGCGAGCACCTGCTGCGCACCGCCCGCACCCTGCGCGACGACCCGGCGCTGCGCTTCGAGCTCTGCCTCGGCGTGAGCGGCGTGCACTACCCGGGCGACCAGGGCCGCGAACTGCACGCGGTCTACCACCTGCGCTCGATCACCCACGGGCGGCTGATCCGGGTGGAGGTCACCGCGCCGGACGCCGACCCGCGCGTCCCGTCCGTGGTCGGCGTCTACCCGACCAACGACTGGCACGAGCGCGAGGCCTACGACTTCTTCGGCCTGGTCTTCGAGGGCCACCCGGCGCTCACCCGGATCATGATGCCGGACGACTGGCTGGGCCACCCGCAGCGCAAGGACTACCCGCTCGGCGGCATCCCCGTCGAGTACAAGGGCGCCCAGATCCCGGCGCCCGACCAGCGGAGGTCGTACAGCTGATGAACACCCAGCACTACGAGGAGACGCACCGGGACGGCACCGCGGAGGCGGGCGCCCGGGACACCACCGAGGGCCGGGTCTTCACGGTCACCGGCGGCGACTGGGGCGAGGTGGTCGAGGCCGTCGGCCGGGCCGACGACGAACGCATCATCGTCAACATGGGCCCCCAGCACCCCTCCACCCACGGGGTGTTGCGGCTGATCCTGGAGATCGACGGCGAGACGGTGACGGAGGCCCGCTGCGGCATCGGCTACCTCCACACCGGCATCGAGAAGAACATGGAGTTCCGCAGCTGGGTCCAGGGCACCACCTTCGTGACCCGCATGGACTACCTGACCCCGCTGTTCAACGAGACCGCCTACTGCCTGGCGGTCGAGAAGCTGCTCGGCATCACCGACGACGTCCCCGAGCGGGCCAACGTCATCCGGGTGCTGATGATGGAGCTCAACCGGATCACCTCCCACCTGGTCTGCCTGGCCACCGGCGGCATGGAGATCGGCTCCACCACCCTGATGATCTACGGCTTCCGCGACCGCGAGCTGATCCTGGACGTCTTCGAACTGGTCACCGGCCTGCGGATGAACCACGCGTACGTCCGCCCCGGCGGCCTCGCCCAGGACCTCCCGCCCGGCGCGGTCGACCAGATCCGCGAGGCCGTGAAGACCATCCGCTCCCGGATGCACGAGTACGACAAACTCGCCACCGGCAACCCGGTGTTCAAGGCCCGCCTGGTCGACGTCGGCTTCCTCGACCTGCCCGGCTGCCTCGCCCTCGGCGCCACCGGGCCGATCCTGCGCGCCACCGGCCTGCCGCACGACCTGCGCAAGACCGACCCGTACTGCGGCTACGAGAACTACGACTTCGAGGTCGCGATCGCCGACAGCGCCGACTCCTACGGCCGCTTCCTGATCCGCCTGGAGGAGATGAAGCAGTCGCTGCGGATCGTCGAGCAGTGCCTGGACCGGCTGCGCCCCGGCCCGGTCATGGTGGCCGACAAGAAGATCGCCTGGCCGGCCCAGCTCGCGGTCGGCCCGGACGGGATGGGCAACTCCCTCGACCACATCCGGAAGATCATGGGCACCTCCATGGAGGCCCTGATCCACCACTTCAAGCTGGTCACCGAGGGTTTCCGGGTCCCGGCCGGCCAGGCCTACGCGGCGGTCGAGTCGCCCAAGGGCGAGCTGGGCGTGCACGTGGTCAGCGACGGCGGAACCCGCCCGTACCGGGTCCACTTCCGGGACCCGTCGTTCACCAATCTGCAGACGATGGCGGCGATGTGCGAGGGCGGCCAGGTGGCCGACGTCATCGTCGCGGTGGCCGGGATCGACCCGGTGATGGGAGGCGTGGACCGGTGACAGACGTCCAACTGGGGATGCCGGCGCTGCCGGCCAGTCCGTACCCCGAGGAGGTGCACGCCCGGCTGGCCGCCGACGCCGCGGAGCTGATCGGCCGCTACCCGGTGGCCCGGTCCGCCCTGCTGCCGCTGCTGCACCTGGTGCAGGCCGAGGAGGGCTTCGTCAGCCCGACCGGCATCCGGTTCTGCGCGGAGCAGCTGGAGCTCACCACCGCCGAGGTCACCGCCGTCGCCACCTTCTACACGATGTACCGGCGCCGGCCCGCCGGCGAGTACCACGTCGGGGTCTGCACCAACACCCTGTGCGCGGTGCTCGGCGGCGACCAGATCTTCGCGGAGCTCCAGGAGCACCTCGGGATCGCGAACAACGAGACCACCGGGGACGGCCGGATCTCCATCGAGCACATCGAGTGCAACGCGGCCTGCGACTACGCGCCCGTGGTGATGGTCAACTGGGAGTTCTTCGACAACCAGACGCCGGAGAGCGCCAAACGGCTGGTCGACGACCTGCGCGCGGGCCGCGAGGCCGTCCCCACCCGCGGCGCCCGGCTCTGCTCCTTCAAGGAGACCGCCCGGATCCTGGCCGGCTTCCCCGACGAGCGCCCCGGCGCCGTCGACGAGTCCGGCGCCGGCGGCGCCCCCTCGCTGGCCGGCCTGCGGCTGGCCCGCGGCGAGGCCCTGCCCGGCACCGGCGGCACCCGCGTCGTCTCGCCCCGTCACGAGGGCACCGGCCAGGAAGGGAGTGACGCGTGATGACCTCCGCCGAGCCGGCCGAGAAGCTGCTCACCCCCGTCCTCTCCGCCTGCTGGGACGACACCCGCCCCTGGAGCCTGGCCACCTACCGCCGCCACGCCGGGTACGAAGGGCTCCGGGCCGCCCTCGCCATGCCCCCGGACGACGTGATCGCCCTGGTCAAGGACGCCGGCCTGCGCGGCCGCGGCGGCGCCGGCTTCCCCACCGGGATGAAGTGGCAGTTCATCCCGCAGAACGACGGCAAGCCGCACTACCTGGTGGTCAACGCGGACGAGTCCGAGCCTGGCACCTGCAAGGACATCCCGCTGCTGTTCGCCAATCCGCACTCGCTGATCGAGGGCATGATCATCGCGTCCTACGCGATCCGCTGCGACCACGCCTTCGTCTACCTGCGCGGCGAGGTCGTGCCGGTGCTGCGCCGGCTCCAGGCCGCCGTCGCCGAGGCCTACGGGGCGGGGCTGCTCGGCAAGGACGCCCTCGGCCCCGGCCTCGACCTGGACATCACCGTCCACGCCGGTGCCGGCGCGTACATCTGCGGCGAGGAGACGGCCCTGCTCGACTCGCTGGAGGGGCGCCGCGGCCAGCCCAGGCTGCGCCCGCCGTTCCCGGCCGTCGCCGGCCTCTACGCCTGCCCGACCGTGGTCAACAACGTCGAGTCGATCGCCTCGGTGCCGCCGATCCTGGCCCGGGGCAAGGACTGGTTCAAGGGCCTGGGCACCGAGAAGTCCCCCGGCTTCACGCTCTACTCGCTCTCCGGCCACGTCACCAACCCCGGCCAGTACGAGGCCCCGCTCGGCATCACCCTGCGCCAGCTGCTCGACATCAGCGGCGGCATCCGCCCCGGCCACCGGCTCAAGTTCTGGACCCCGGGCGGTTCCTCCACCCCGATGTTCACCGACGAGCACCTCGACGTCCCGCTCGACTACGAGGGCGTCGGCGCGGCCGGCTCGATGCTCGGCACCAAGGCCCTGCAGATCTTCGACGAGACCACCTGCGTGGTCCGCGCCGTGACCCGCTGGACCGAGTTCTACGCCCACGAGTCCTGCGGCAAGTGCACCCCCTGCCGCGAGGGCACCTACTGGCTGGTCCAGCTGCTCAAGCGGATCGAGGCCGGCCAGGGCGCCGAGGGAGACCTGGAGAAGCTCCTCGACATCGCCGACAACATCAACGGCAAGTCCTTCTGCGCCCTGGGCGACGGCGCGGCCAGTCCGATCGTCTCCTCGCTCCAGCACTTCCGGGCCGAGTACGAGCAGCACCTCGCCGAGCGCCGCTGCCCGTTCGACCCGGCCGCCTCCACCGTCTGGGCCGACGGCCCCCGCCCCGGCCACCAGTCCGCCACCGAAAGGGAGGTGCACGCGTGACGATCACAGAACCCTCCACCTCCACGGGCGGGCAGGCCGCGGTCGAGCTGGTCACGCTCACCATCGACGGGGTCGAAGTGCAGGTCCCCAAGGGGACGCTGGTGATCCGGGCCGCCGAGCAGATCGGCACCCAGGTCCCGCGCTTCTGCGACCACCCGCTGCTCGACCCGGCCGGCGCCTGCCGGCAGTGCATCGTCGAGATCGAGGGCCAGCGCAAGCCGGTCGCCTCCTGCACCGTCCCGGTCGCCGAGGGCATGGTGGTCCGCACCCAGCTCAGCTCGCCGGTCGCCGAGAAGGCCCAGCGCGGCGTGATGGAGCTGCTGCTGATCAACCACCCGCTGGACTGCCCGGTCTGCGACAAGGGCGGCGAGTGCCCGCTGCAGAACCAGGCGATGTCCACCGGGGACGCGGACTCCCGCTTCGAGGGGATGAAGCGCACCTACGAGAAGCCGCTGCCGATCAGCAGCCAGGTGCTGCTGGACCGGGAGCGCTGCGTGCTCTGCGCCCGCTGCACCCGGTTCTCCCAGCAGATCGCCGGGGACCCGTTCATCGACCTGGTCGAGCGCGGCGCCCTTCAGCAGGTCGGCACCGGCGAGGGCGACGACTTCGAGTCGTACTTCTCCGGCAACACCATCCAGATCTGCCCGGTCGGCGCCCTCACCTCGGCCGCCTACCGCTTCCGCTCCCGCCCGTTCGACCTGGTCTCCTCGCCGAGCGTCTGCGAGCACTGCTCGTCCGGCTGCGCCCAGCGCACCGACCACCGGCGCGGCAAGGTGCTGCGCCGGCTGGCCGGCGAGGACCCGGCGGTCAACGAGGAGTGGAACTGCGACAAGGGCCGGTTCGCCTTCCGCTACGCCCAGCAGCGCGACCGGCTCACCACCCCGCTGGTCCGCCGGGACGGCGAACTCGTCGCCGCCTCCTGGCCGGAGGCGCTGGCCCGGGCGGCCGAGGGGCTGCGCGAGGCCCGCACCGGCGTGCTCGCCGGCGGCCGGGTCACCGTCGAGGACGCCTACGCCTACGCCAAGTTCGCCCGGGTGGTGCTCGGCACCAACGACGTGGACTTCCGGGCCCGCCCGCACAGCGGCGAGGAGGCGCAGTTCCTGGCCGCCGCGGTCGCGGGACAGGGCGTGGACATCAGCGGCGAGGGCGTGACCTACCAGGACCTGGAGGCCGCGCCGGTGGCGCTGCTGGTGGCCCTGGAGCCCGAGGAGGAGTCGCCGATCGTCTTCCTGCGGCTGCGCAAGGCCAACCGCAACCGCGGCCTCGCGGTCTTCTCGATCGCGGCGCACGCCTCCCGGGGCCTGGCCAAGCTGCACGGGGCGCTGCTGCCCGCCGCTCCCGGCACCGAGGCCGAGTGGCTGGCCGCGCTCGCCGCCGACGAGCCGCTCAACGACGAGGCCGGCCGCGCGGCCGGACTGCTCCGTACTCCCGGCGCGGTGATCCTGGTCGGCGAGCGGGCCGCCGCCGCTCCGGGCGCGCTCACCGCCGTGCTGCGGCTGGCGCACGCCACCGGCGCCCGGCTCGCCTGGATCCCCCGGCGGGCCGGCGAGCGCGGCGCGGTCGAGGCGGGCGCGCTGCCCGGCCTGCTGCCGGGCGGCCGTCCGGTCAACGTCCCGGCCGCCCGGGCCGAGGCCGCCGCCGTCTGGGGCCTGCCCGAGCTCCCCGACCGGCCCGGCCGGGACACCGAGGACATCCTCGGCGCGGCCGTCGGCGGCGAACTCGGCGCGCTGCTGGTCGGCGGCCTCGACCCGGAGGACCTCGCCGATCCGGCGCAGGCCGAGCTGGCGCTGGCCGCCGTCCCGTTCGTGGTCTCGCTGGAGCTGCGCCCGTCCGCCGTCACCGCGCACGCCGACGTGGTGCTGCCGGTGGCCGCGGTCGCCGAGAAGGCCGGCACCTTCCTGGACTGGGAGGGCCGGGTGCGGATGTTCGAGGCCGCGCTCAAGCCGGACCAGCAGATGGGCCGTCACCTGCACCCGGACCTGCGGGTGCTGAACATGCTGGCCGACGCGCTGGGCCACCGGCTCGGCCTGCCGGACGTCCGCGCCGCCCGGCTGGAGCTGGACCGGTTCGCGCCGTGGGCCGGCGAGCGCCCGGCCGCCCCGGCCGCCCACCCCGGCCTGCTGCCCCGCCCGGCCACCGGCCAGGCGGTACTGGCCAGCTGGCGCCTGCTGCTCGACCGCGGCTCGCTCCAGCAGGGCGACCCGCACCTGGCCGGCACCCGGCACCCGGCCGTGGCCCGGATCTCGCCGACCACCGCCGAGGAGATCGGCGCCGTCGACGCCCCCGCGCTGCGGCTGTCCGGGCCGGCCGGCTCGCTCACCCTGCCGCTGGAGATCGGCAAGGAGATGCCGGACCGCACGGTCTGGATCCCGCTCAACTCCACCCCGGGCGGTGCCCACCGCACGCTCGGCACCATCACCGGCCACCTGGTCACCATCGCCCCGGCGCAGGGCGTCGAGTCCGACGAGGAGGAGAAGTGAACCCCACCGCGCACCCGCTCGCCGGGTACGACCTCGCCGCGTACGAGACGCTGGGCTTCTTCGGCCGCGACCCCTGGTGGCTGGTCCTGCTCAAGGCGGTGTTCTGCTTCGCCTTCCTGGTCGGCACGGTCCTCGTGGCGATCGTCTGGGAGCGCAAGGTGGTGGCCTGGATGCAGCTGCGCATCGGGCCCAACCGGCACGGCCCCTGGGGTCTGCTGCAGTCGCTGGCCGACGGCGTGAAGCTGGCGCTCAAGGAAGACCTGGTGGTCAAGGGCGCCGACAAGGCGGTCTACATCCTGGCCCCGATCGTCTGCGCCATCCCGGCGTTCATGGCCTTCGCGGTGATCCCGTTCGGCCCGGCCGGCGACGAGATCTCGATCTTCGGCACCCGGACGCCGATGCAGCTGACCGACTTCCCGGTGGCGCTGCTCTACGTCCTGGCCACCGCCTCGGTCGGCATCTACGGCATCGTGCTGGCCGGCTGGTCCTCCGGCTCGACCTACCCGCTGCTCGGCGGCCTGCGCTCCTCGGCGCAGATGATCAGCTACGAGATCGCGATGGGCCTGTCCTTCGCGGCGGTGTTCATCTACTCCGGCTCGATGTCCACCTCGGAGATCGTCTCCTCGCAGCAGCCGACCTGGTTCGCGGTGCTGCTGCCGGTGTCGTTCATCGTCTACATCGTGGCGATGGTCGGCGAGACCAACCGGGCGCCGTTCGACCTCCCGGAGGCCGAGGGCGAGCTGGTCGGCGGCTTCAACACCGAGTACTCCTCGCTGAAGTTCGCGATGTTCATGCTGGCCGAGTACGTCAACATGGTCACCGTCTCGGCCGTCGCCTCGACCCTGTTCCTGGGCGGCTGGCGAGCCCCCTGGCCGGTCTCCACCTTCTGGGAGGGCGCCAACCACGGCTGGTGGCCGCTGCTCTGGATCGTCCTCAAGATCCAGCTGCTGCTGTTCTTCTTCATCTGGCTGCGCGGCACCCTGCCCCGGTTCCGCTACGACCAGTTCATGAAGCTCGGCTGGAAGGTGCTCATCCCGGTCTCGCTGGTCTGGCTGGTGATGGTGGCGTCCGTCCGGGCGCTGCGCAACGAGGGCTACGGCTTCGGCCAGGTGGTGCTGTACGTCGGCGCCCCGGTCGGCGCGCTGCTGCTGCTCGGCCTGCTGCGGGACGCCGTGAAGCGCCGGCCGGAGGCCGAGGACGGCGCGCCGGGCGGCGCGTTCGATCCGATGGCCGGCGGCTACCCGGTTCCGCCCCTGCCCGGCCAGCAGCTCCCGGCGGTCCCGCGCCGGCGCAGCCGCGCCCCGAAGCAACTCCAGGACGCCCTCAACGGGGCCGACCATTCCGAAGGGAGCTGAACCGAGATGTCGTCCGACCAGAACCCCCGGACCGACCGGCCCGAGCGGGCCGAGAAGCCGTCCATCCTCGGACCGGCCGCCGGCTTCGGCGTGACCTTCAAGGCCATGTTCAAGAAGCGGCTCACCGAGCAGTACCCGGAGCAGAAGAAGCCCACCGCTCCGCGCTTCCACGGACGCCACCAGCTCAACCGGCACCCGGACGGCCTGGAGAAGTGCGTCGGCTGCGAGCTGTGCGCCTGGGCCTGCCCGGCCGACGCCATCTACGTCGAGGGCGCGGACAACCGGGAGGAGGAGCGCTACTCGCCCGGTGAGCGCTACGGCGCGGTCTACCAGATCAACTACGCCCGCTGCATCCTGTGCGGCCTGTGCATCGAGGCCTGCCCGACCCGGGCGCTCACCATGACCAACGAGTACGAGCTCGCGGACTCCTCCCGCAAGGACCTCATCTTCACCAAGGAGCAGCTGCTGGCCGGCCTCTCCGAGGGGATGGTCGACACCCCGCACGCGATCTTCCCGGGCGCCGACGAGGGCGCGTACTACCGGGGCGAGATCACCGCGGCGGCGCCGGGCACCGAGCGCCAGGAGCCCACCGAGCGGGAGAAGGAGGCGCAGTCGTGACCGCCGCCCCCGCCACCCTCGCCGCCGTCACCGGCGCGACCTCCACCGGCGAGGCCGTCCAGTTCTGGGTGCTCGCGGTGATCGCCGTCGGCGGCGCCCTCGGCATGCTGCTGATGAAGAAGGCGGTGCACAGCGCGCTCTGCCTGGCCGCCACCATGCTCGCCCTGGCGGTCTGTTACATGGCCCAGGGCGCGGTGTTCCTGGGCGTGGTGCAGATCGTCGTCTACACCGGCGCGATCATGATGCTCTTCCTGTTCGTGGTGATGCTGGTCGGTGTGACCAGCGCGGACTCGCTGAAGGAGCAGCTGAAGGGCCAGCGGTTCGCCGCCGTGGTCTGCGGCCTCGGCTTCGGGACGCTGCTGGTCGCCGGGATCGCCAACGCCGGGCTGGACACCTTCGCCGGCCTCGGCGAGGCCAACGCCGAGGGCAACGTCCAGGGCCTGGCCCGGCTGATCTTCACCAAGTACGTGTGGGCCTTCGAGGTCACCGGCGCGCTGCTGATCACGGCCGCGATCGGCGCCATGGTGCTGACCCACCGCGAGCACGTGAAGGCCCCGAAGACCCAGCGCGAGCTGGCCGCCCAGCGCATCGCGGACAACCTGCAGGTCCCGCCGCTGCCCGCGCCCGGCGTCTACGCCCGGCACAACGCGGTGGACATCCCGGGCCTGCTGCCGGACGGCTCGATCGCCGAGGACTCGGTCATGGCGACCCTGCGCGAGCGCGGCCAGATCCGCGACGTCAGCCAGGAGATGCTGGCCCGGATGGCCGAGCTGGAGTCCACCACCGCCGACTGGCTGGGCCGCCCGCCGTCCGAGCGCCCGCCGGTGGCCGGACCGCGCCAGGCCCTGGAGCCGGTGGCCGCCAACCACAAGGCGCCGGCGACCCGCCCGGCGTCCGACCCCGACGAGGAGGGGGCGGAGTGAATCCGGTCAACTACCTCTATCTCTCCGCCCTGCTGTTCACCATCGGCGCCTCCGGCGTGCTGATCCGGCGGAACGCGATCGTGCTGTTCATGTGTGTCGAGCTGATGCTCAACGCCTCCAACCTGGCGCTGGTCACCTTCTCCCGGATGCACGGCAACCTGGACGGCCAGATCATCGCGTTCTTCACCATGGTGGTCGCGGCGGCCGAGGTCGTGGTCGGCCTCGCGATCATCGTCTCGATCTTCCGGACCAGGCACTCCGCTTCGGTCGACGACAGCAACCTGATGAAGCTGTAGGCGGAGGGCCTCGGTGAACTCTCTCATTCCGCTGCTGGTCGCGGCCCCGCTGGCCGGCGCCGCCCTGCTGCTGCTCGGCGGACGGGCCTTCGACCGGTTCGGCCACTGGTTGGCCACCGCGCTCGCCGCACTGTCCTTCGGCTTCGGCCTCGCGCTCTTCTCGTCCATGCTGGGCCGGGACGCCGAGGACCGCGCCGTCACCAAGCACCTGTTCAGCTGGATCCCGGTGAACGGCTTCCAGGCCGACATCGCGTTCCAGCTCGATCAGCTCTCGATGACCTTCGTCCTGCTGATCACCGGCGTGGGCACGCTCATCCACCTCTACTCGGTGGGTTACATGGCGCACGACGAGCGCCGCCGCCGCTTCTTCGCCTACCTGAACCTCTTCCTGGCGGCGATGCTGCTGCTGGTGGTCGCCGACAACTACCTGCTGCTGTACTTCGGCTGGGAGGGCGTCGGCCTCGCCTCGTACCTGCTGATCGGCTTCTGGCAGCACAAGCCGACCGCCGCGACGGCCGCCAAGAAGGCGTTCATCGTCAACCGCGTCGGCGACATGGGCCTGTCCATCGCGATCATGCTGATGTTCGTCGAGTTCGGCTCCTTCACCTTCGACCCGGTCTTCGCCACCGCCGACAGCGCGAGCGAGGGCAAGCTGACCGCGATCGGCCTGATGCTGCTGCTCGCGGCCTGCGGCAAGTCGGCGCAGGTGCCGCTGCAGTCCTGGCTCGGGGACGCGATGGAGGGCCCGACCCCGGTCTCCGCGCTGATCCACGCGGCCACCATGGTCACCGCCGGCGTCTACCTGATCACCCGCTCCGGGGCGATCTTCAACCTGGCGCCGGACGCCCAGACCGCCGTCGTGGTGGTCGGCGCGGTCACCCTGCTCTTCGGTGCGATCGTCGGTTGCGCCAAGGACGACATCAAGAAGGCGCTGGCCGGCTCGACCATGTCGCAGATCGGCTACATGATCCTCGCGGCCGGCCTCGGCCCGATCGGCTACGCCTTCGCGATCATGCACCTGGTGACCCACGGCTTCTTCAAGGCCGGGCTGTTCCTCGGCGCCGGGTCGGTCATGCACGGCATGAACGACGAGGTGAACATGCGCCACTACGGCGGCCTGCGGAAGTACATGCCGGTCACCTTCGTCACCTTCGGCCTCGGCTACCTGGCGATCATCGGATTCCCGGGGCTGTCCGGGTTCTTCTCCAAGGACAAGATCATCGAGGCGGCCTTCGCCAAGGGCGGTACCGAGGGCTGGATCCTCGGCCTGTGCGCCCTGACCGGCGCCGCGGTCACCGCGTTCTACATGACCCGGGTGATGATCCTGACCTTCTTCGGCGAGAAGCGCTGGCAGCCGGACGCCCAGGGCAACGACCCGCACCCGCACGAGTCGCCGCGCACGATGACCATTCCGATGATCGTGCTGGCGTTCGGCTCGGTGTTCGCGGGCGGGCTGTTCGCGTTCGACAGCTCCTTCCTCACCTGGCTGGAGCCGGTCACCGGCCACGAGGAGGGGAACTCCCCGCTCGCCCCGCTGGTGGTCACCCTGCTCACCAGCGCCTGCATGGTGGTCGGCGTCGCCCTCTCCTACCTGGTGTACGGCCGCTCCGCCGTCCCGGTGGTGCCGCCCTACGGCTCCCCGCTCACCCGGGCCGCCCGCCGCGACCTCCTCCAGGACGACTTCAACCACGCGGTCCTGGTCCGTCCCGGCTCGGCGCTCACCGCCGCCCTGGTGTACTTCGACAGCCGCGGCCTGGACGGCCTGGTCAACGGCCTGGCCGCGACCATCGGCGGCGTCTCCAGCCGGCTGCGGCGGATCCAGAACGGCTACGTCCGCTCGTACGCGCTCTCCATGTTCGGCGGCACGCTGGTGCTGGTCGCCACGACTCTCCTGATGAGGTCCGTCTGATGATTCCCCATCACACACACCGTCAGGAGGCCGGGGCATGAGCGTCCTCCTCACCGCCACCTGCGCGGTCCCGGCGGCCGGCGCGGTGGTCACCGCCGCCCTGCCGGCCGGGACCACCGAGGGCCGGCGACGGGCCGCGAAGACCGCGGCCCTGGCCTTCTCCGCGGTCACCCTGGTGCTGGCCGCCGTGGTCGCCGCGCGGTTCGACCCGGACGGCGCGCGCTACCAGCTGACCGAGTCCTACAGCTGGATCCGCTCCTTCGGCATCACCTTCGCGCTCGGCGTGGACGGCATCGGCGCCGTCCTCGCCCTGCTCACCGCCGTGCTGGTGCCGGTGGTGCTGCTCGCCTCCTGGCACGACGCCGACCCGGCCGCCCCGGCGCGGGAGGGGGCGGCCGACCCCGACACCTTCGAGGCGCGGCGCCGCACCCAGGGCTTCTTCGCCCTGGTCCTGGCGGTGGAGGCGATGGTGGTCGTCTCCTTCTACGCCACCGACGTCTTCGTCTTCTACGTGTTCTTCGAAGCCATGCTGATCCCGATGTACTTCCTCATCGGCGGCTTCGGCGACCGGGCGGGCGGCCCCGAGTCGGCCCGCCAGCGCTCCTACGCGGCGGTCAAGTTCCTGCTGTACAACCTGCTCGGCGGCCTGGTCATGCTGGCCGCCGTGATCGGCCTGTACGTGATCGCGCAGGACCAGGGCCTGGCCACCTTCGACCTGCGGACGCTCACCGGCGCGGTCGCCGACGGCCGGCTGCAGTTCAGCGGCACCGCCGAGAAGGCGCTGTTCCTCGGCTTCTTCTTCGCCTTCGCGGTCAAGGCCCCGCTCTGGCCGCTGCACACCTGGCTGCCGAACGCGATGGGCGAGGCCACCGCCGGCACCGCCGTGCTGATCACCGCCGTGGTCGACAAGGTCGGCACCTTCGCGATGCTCCGCTTCTGCCTCGGGCTGTTCCCGGACGCCTCGAAGACCTTCGCCCCGGCGATCCTGGTCCTCTCGGTGATCGGGATCCTCTACGGCGCGCTGGTGGCCATCGGCCAGAAGGACATCAAGCGGCTGGTCGCCTACGCCTCGATCTCGCACTTCGGCTTCATCATCATGGGCATCTTCGCGCTGACCAGCCAGGGCCAGAGCGGAGCCACCCTCTACATGGTCAACCACGGCATCTCCACCGCCGTGTGGATGCTGGTGGCCGGCTTCCTGATCTCCCGCCGCGGCTCCCGGCTGATCGCCGACTACGGCGGCGTGCAGAAGGTCGCCCCGGTGCTCGCCGGCACCTTCCTCATCGGCGGACTGGCCACCCTGTCGCTGCCCGGACTGGCGCCCTTCGTCAGCGAGTTCCTCGTCCTGGTCGGCACCTTCACCCGGTACCCCGCGATCGGCATCGTCGCCACCCTCGGCATCGTGCTCGCCGCGCTGTACGCCCTGCTGCTCTACCAGCGCACCATGACCGGCCCGGTCAAGGAGGGCGTCGGCGGCATCACGGACCTCAAGGCCCGCGAACTCGCCGTGGTGGCCCCGATGGTGGCGCTGACCGTGCTGCTCGGCGTCTACCCGAAGCCGCTCACCGACATCGTCAACCCCTCGGTGGACGCGACCCTCTCGCAGGTGCACCAGACCGACCCGGCACCGGCCCACCCGGTCGCCGCCGACCACGGGACCGGCCAGGACGGGACCGCCCGCTCAGGAGGTGAGCACAAGTGAGCAGCAGCGGATGGCTCGCCGCCGCCGGCGGCGGGACCCAGAGCATCCCCGTACCGCACATCGAGTACGGCCAACTCTCGCCGATGCTGGTGGTGTTCGGCGCCGCCGTGACCGGCATCCTGCTGGAGGCCTTCCTGCCCCGGCGGCTCCGGCACTGGGCCCAGGTGGTGACCGCGCTGACCGGCCTGGCCGGCGCGTTCGTCGCCGTCCTGGTGCTGGCCGCCCAGGGCTACGGCACCACCAAGGTCGACGCGGTCGCGATGGGCTCGGTCGCCCTGGACGGCCCGACGCTCTTCCTCCAGGGCGTCATCCTGCTGGTCGCGGTGGTCGCGGTGCTGACCTACGCCGAGCGCCGGCTGGAGCCCAAGGCCGGGGGAGCGCCCGCCGACGCGTTCGCCGCCCAGGCCTCCGCCACCCCCGGCGGCGAGCAGGAGCGCGGCGCGATCCGGGCCGGCTTCACCACCAGCGAGGTCTTCCCGCTCACCATGTTCGCGGTCGGCGGGATGCTGCTGTTCCCGGCCGCCAACGACCTGCTGACCATGTTCGTGGCGCTGGAGGTCTTCTCCCTCCCGCTCTACCTGCTCTGCGCGCTGGCCCGGCGCCGCCGGCTGCTCTCCCAGGAGGCGGCGGTCAAGTACTTCCTGCTCGGCGCCTTCGCCTCGGCGTTCTTCCTGTTCGGCACCGCGCTGCTGTACGGCTTCGCGGGCAGCGTGCGGCTCGGCGAGATCGCCGACGTCATCTCCGGCAACGCGCTGCTCACCCCGGCGCTGGTCTCCTCGACCCAGAACGACGCCCTGCTGCTGGTCGGCCTGGCGATGCTGGCGGTCGGCCTGCTCTTCAAGGTCGGCGCGGTGCCGTTCCACTCCTGGACCCCGGACGTCTACCAGGGCGCGCCGACCCCGGTCACCGGCTTCATGGCGGCCGCGACCAAGGTGGCCGCGTTCGGCGCGGTGCTGCGGCTGTTCTACGTGGCCTTCCCGGCGCTGCGGCTGGACTGGCGGCCGGTGCTCTGGGGTGTGGCGATCCTCACCATGGTGGTCGGCGCGGTCCTGGCCGTCACCCAGCAGGACGTCAAACGGCTGCTGGCGTACTCCTCGATCGCGCATGCCGGGTTCATCCTCACCGGGGTGATCGCCAGCAACCGGCAGGGCGTCGGCTCGGTGCTGTTCTACCTGCTGGCGTACTCGTTCGTGACGCTCGGCGCGTTCGCCGTGGTGACCCTGGTGCGCGACTCCAAGGGGGAGGCCACCCACCTGTCCAGCTGGGCCGGCCTGGGCCGGCGCTCCCCGCTGGTCGCGGCGGTCTTCGCGCTCTTCCTGCTGGCCTTCGCGGGCATCCCGCTGACCTCCGGGTTCACCGGGAAGTTCGCGGTGTTCCAGGCCGCGGCGGCCGGCGGGGCCACCCCGCTGGTGATCGTGGGCGTGCTCAGCTCGGCGGTCGCGGCGTTCTTCTACATCCGGGTCATCGTGCTGATGTTCTTCTCCGACCCGCAGCCCGGCGGCCCGACCGTGGCCATCCCGAGCGCCTTCACGGCGACCGCGATCGGCGTCGGCGTCGTGGTGACGGTGGGCCTCGGACTGCTGCCGCAGTACTTCCTGGACCTCGCCTCGAAGGCCGTGTTCTTCGTCGGCTGACCGCCCGCCGACGGCCCGGCCGATCGCCCCGGCGGCGGCCGCGCCCAGGCCCCCCGACCGTCCGGGTCGCGTCCGCGGACGCGACCCGGACCCGTTGTCGGGGCATCCGCGCTGGCCAGCGGGGACGCCTCGGTCATGACAGAGCCGCACGCCCGTGCAGTGATCCACTCGCGACCGGATACCCTGCCTGTATGGCCAGCGGCGGCACTCAGGGACCGGGCCGCTAGATCGACCAGGGACAGAGGAGTGGTCTTCGTGACCGTCGTGGGACCCTTTGGGCTCAGCGTGCAGGACCGCGATCTGACCCGCGACGTCCAGGCCGGGATGGACGCGGTGGAGATCGCGCTCACCGACGCCGTGAAGAGTGACGTCCCGTTCATCACGGTGACCGCCAGCCATCTGATCGAGGCCGGCGGCAAGCGCTTCCGCCCGCTGCTGGTGCTGCTCGCCGCCCGGTTCGGCGACTCCAACGCGCCCGGGGTCGTCCCGGCCGCCGTCGTCGTGGAGCTCACCCACCTCGCCACGCTCTACCACGACGACGTCATGGACGAGGCCCCGGTGAGGCGCGGCGCCCCCAGCGCCAACTCGCGCTGGGACAACTCGGTCGCCATCCTGACCGGCGACTTCCTGTTCTCCCGCGCCTCCCAGGTGCTCGCCGACCTCGGCCCGGAGGCCGTCCGGCTGCAGGCCGACGCGTTCGAGCGGCTGGTCACCGGACAGATCCTGGAGACCGCCGGGCCCGGCCCCGAGGACGACCCGCTCGACCACTACCTCAGGGTGCTGGCCGGCAAGACCGGCTCGCTGATCGCCGTCTCCTGCCGGATAGGAGCGCTGGCGGCCGGCGCCGAGCCGTGGGTGATCGACATCCTCAGCTCCTTCGGCGAGCGGATCGGCATCGCCTTCCAGCTGGCCGACGACGTCCTGGACATCGCCAGCGACGGCCACGAGTCCGGCAAGACCCCCGGCACCGACCTGCGCGAGGGCGTGGAGACGCTGCCGACCCTGCTGCTGCGCCAGATGCCCGCCGACCCGGCCGACCCCTCGGACACCCGGCTGCGCGAGCTGCTCCGCAAGGACCTCTCGGACGACGAACTGCACGCCGAGGCGCTGCGGCTGCTGCGCCGCCACCCGGCGCTGGAGCACGCCCGCCGGGAGACCCTGCGGCTCGCCGAGGAGGCCCGCGCGCTGCTGGACCCGCTTCCGGACGGCCCGGCCAAGGAGGCGCTGCAGGCGCTCTGCGACTCGGTGGCCATCCGCACCATGTGACGGCCGGGCGGCCCCGCCCGCCGCGGGCGGGGCGAATCGCCACCGGTGGTCCCGGGGGCTGCGCGGATGGGGGAGACTGACACCCGTCAGCACCGTGCCCGCACCGCCCACCCGGAAGGCCGCCATGCTTCGCGTCGTCATTGCCGAGGACTCCGTACTGCTGCGGGAGGGCCTGACCCGGCTGCTCACCGACCGCGGCCTGGAGGTCGTGGCCGGCGTCGGGGACGGCGAGGCGCTGATCAAGACGATCCACGACCTGGCCGCCGGCGGCGCACTGCCCGATGTGGTGGTCTCCGACGTGCGGATGCCCCCCACCCACACCGACGAGGGCCTGCGCGCCTGCGTCACCCTGCGCGGCCTCTACCCGGGGCTGGGCGTGCTGGTGCTGTCGCAGTTCGTCGAGGAGCGCTACGCCTCCGAACTGCTGGCCGGTTCCACCCGTGGCGTCGGCTACCTGCTGAAGGACCGGGTGGCCGAGGTCCGCGAGTTCGTGGACGCGGTGGTCCGGGTCGCCGAGGGCGGCACCGCGCTGGACCCGGAGGTCGTCCAGCAGCTGCTGAGCCGCAGCCGCAAGGGCGACGTGCTGGCCGGGCTGACCCCGCGCGAGCGCGAGGTGCTGGGGCTGATGGCGGAGGGCCGGACCAACACCGCGGTGGCCAAGCAGCTGGTGGTCTCCGAGGGCGCGGTGGAGAAGCACGTCAGCAACATCTTCCAGAAGCTGGGGCTCTCGCAGAGCGCGGGGGACCACCGCCGGGTCCTTGCGGTGCTCACTTATCTGAATTCCTGACCGGCCTGCCGCCGGGCCGTTCGAAGAGCGTGTTCGTGTCCGAACCACCTGGTCGCTCCGGGGTTCGAAACCGGTCGTCCACGGCGTTTTCCCCGGGCGCGGCGGTGATTTTCCGCCGCATCGGGGAGTTCCGTCCAAGGCAATCCTTACCCGCATAGGATGCGAGAGGTGCACCAGGCGGACGGGGCACACGGCTCACGCCCGCGGCTGGTTCCCACGAGGAGGTCCGCGGCAGTGACCAGTCAGGTCGATCAGTCAGAAGCAGTGGACGGCTCGGACGGCGACGAGGGCCGCTCCGGGCCCGGCGGGGGCCGCTCCGGCCCTGCCGTGCCGGTCGGTCCGCAGCACCGGGGCGCCAAGCCGATCCGCCGGCTGGACCGGGTGATCATCAGGTTCGCCGGGGACTCCGGCGACGGCATGCAGCTCACCGGCGACCGCTTCACCTCGGAGACGGCGTCCTTCGGCAACGACCTCTCCACCCTGCCCAACTTCCCGGCCGAGATCCGCGCTCCCGCCGGAACGCTGCCGGGCGTCTCGTCCTTCCAACTCCACTTCGCCGACCACGACATCCTGACCCCGGGGGACGCGCCGAACGTCCTGGTGGCGATGAACCCGGCGGCCCTCAAGGCCAACCTCCCCGACCTGCCGCGCGGCGCGGAGATCATCGTCAACACCGACGAGTTCACCAAGCGCGCGCTGGCCAAGGTCGGCTACGGCGCGGACCCGCTGGCGGACGGCTCGCTGCAGGGCTTCCACCTGCACAAGGTGCCGCTCACCACGCTGACCCTGGAGGCGCTCAAGGACAGCGGACTCGCCCGCAAGGACGCCGAGCGGGCCAAGAACATGTTCGCGCTGGGCCTGCTGTCCTGGATGTACCACCGCCCGACCCGCGGCACCGAGTCCTTCCTGCGCACCAAGTTCGCCCGGAAGCCGCAGATCGCCGAAGCCAACATCAGCGCCTTCCGGGCCGGTTGGAACTTCGGCGAGACCACCGAGTCCTTCGCGGTGTCCTACGAGGTGCCGCCGGCCAAGCTGCCGCCGGGCCGCTACCGCAACATCTCCGGCAACCTCGCGCTGTCCTACGGCCTGATCGCCGCCTCCCGGCGCTCCGGGCTGCCGCTCTACCTGGGCTCCTACCCGATCACCCCGGCCTCGGACATCCTGCACGAGCTCAGCCGGCACAAGAACTTCGGTGTGCGGACCTTCCAGGCCGAGGACGAGATCGCCGGCATCGGCGCGGCGCTCGGCGCGGCCTTCGGCGGCGCGCTCGGCGTGACCACCACCTCCGGACCCGGGGTGGCGCTCAAGAGCGAGACCATCGGCCTGGCCGTCTCGCTCGAACTCCCGCTGCTGGTGGTGGACATCCAGCGAGGCGGCCCGTCCACCGGTCTGCCGACCAAGACCGAGCAGGCCGACCTGCTGCAGGCGATGTTCGGCCGCAACGGCGAGGCCCCGGTGCCGATCGTGGCCCCGGCCACCCCGGCCGAGTGCTTCGACGCGGCGCTGGAGGCGGCCCGCATCGCGGTCGCCTACCGCACCCCGGTCTTCCTGCTCTCGGACGGCTACCTGGCCAACGGCTCGGAGCCCTGGCGGATCCCCGAGGTCGACGAACTGCCCGCGATCGAACCGGACTTCGCCACCGGGCCGAACCGCGAGGACGGCGGGTTCTGGCCCTACCAGCGCGACCCCCGCACGCTGGCCCGCCCGTGGGCGCTGCCCGGCACGCCCGGCCTGGAGCACCGGATCGGCGGCATCGAGAAGCAGGACGGCACCGGCAACATCTCCTACGACCCGGCCAACCACGACTTCATGGTCCGCACCCGGCAGGCCAAGGTGGACGGCATCACGGTGCCCGACACGGTGGTCGACGACCCGGACGGCGAGGCCCGGGTGCTGGTGATCGGCTGGGGCTCGACGTACGGTCCGATCACCGCGGCGGTCCGGCGGGTGCGCGCGGACGGCGGCCTGATCGCCCAGGCGCACCTGCGCAACCTCAATCCGTTCCCGGCCGATCTCGGGACGGTGCTGCGGAGTTACGACAAGGTCATCGTGCCCGAGATGAACCTCGGCCAGCTGGCGCTGCTGCTGCGCGCCAAGTACCTGGTGGACGCGGAGTCCTACAACCAGGTGCGCGGACTGCCCTTCAAGGCGGCGCAGTTGGCGGACGTGCTGTGGGCGGCGATCGGCACCCTGGACGAGGAGGACAACCGATGAGCGAGAGGTTCCGCTCGTTGCAGCTGGTCCCGAAGGCCGAGGCGCCGCAGAGCGCCAAGGAGTTCAAGACGGACCAGGAGGTGCGCTGGTGTCCCGGCTGCGGTGACTACGCGATCCTGGCCGCGGTGCAGGCCTTCATGCCGGAGCTGGGGATCAGACGGGAGAACACCGTCTTCGTCTCGGGCATCGGCTGCTCGTCCCGGTTCCCCTACTACATGAACACCTACGGGATGCACTCGATCCACGGCCGCGCCCCGGCGATCGCCACCGGGCTGGCGACGTCCCGGCGCGACCTCAGCGTCTGGGTGGTGACCGGCGACGGCGACGCGCTGTCGATCGGCGGCAACCATCTGATCCACGCGCTGCGCCGCAATGTGAATCTGAAGATCCTGCTGTTCAACAACCGTATCTACGGCCTGACCAAGGGCCAGTACTCGCCGACCAGTGAGGTCGGGAAGATCACCAAGTCCACGCCGATGGGCTCGCTGGACGCCCCGTTCAACCCGCTCTCGCTGGCCATCGGCGCGGAGGCGAGCTTCGTCGCGCGGACCATCGACTCCGACCGCCAGCACCTGCAGTCGGTGCTGCGGGCCGCGGCCGAGCACGAGGGCACGGCGCTGGTCGAGATCTACCAGAACTGCAACATCTTCAACGACGGCGCGTTCGAGGTGCTGAAGGAGGCCGGCACCCGGGACGAGGCGCTGATCCGGCTGGAGCACGGGCAGCCGGTCCGCTTCGGCGCGGACCGCGCCCGGGGCGTCTTCCGGGGCGCCGACGGCGAGCTGTTCGTCGACGCCGTCACGGCGGAGAACGAGTCGGCCGTGCTGGTCCACGACGCCCACGCGGCCGGCCCGGCCGCGGCGTTCGCGCTCTCCCGGATCGCCGACGCGGACACCCTGCACCACACCCCGATCGGCGTGCTGCGCGACGTGCGCCGCCCGGTGTACGACGAGCTGATGGCCGACCAGCTGGCCATCGCCGCCGCCGACCGCGGCGAGGGCGACCTGGCCGCGCTGCTCGCCGGCGGCGACACCTGGACGGTCGACTGAGCCCGGCCGGTCCGAGGAACACGGCGCGCCCCCGGCCCTCCCGGCCGGGGGCGCCGCCGTGCCGCCGCCGCTACCGCTGCTCGGCCCACTCCACCAGCTCGACCACGACCCCGTTCGGGTCGGTGACCTGGAAGAGCTTCTCGCCCCACGGCTCCTCGCGCAGCGGCATGGTGATCTCCACGCCGGCGGCGCGCAGCCGCGCCTCCTCGGCGGCCACGTCGGCGACCACGAAGGCCAGGATCAGCCCGGCGGCGACCTGGTCGCGGACGCCCTCCGGCAGGACCTCGATCCCGCGCCGCAGGAACACCACGTTCATCCCGGCGCTGTCGTGCCCGAGCGAGACGAACCCGTCGGCCGCCATCTGCTCGGCGAACCCGAAGTGCTCCCGTAGGAACGCCGCGGACGCCTCGACGTCCTCGACGGTGAGCGAAACGGCGGAAGAGGTGATCTGCATGCCCGGTGGATCCTCTCGTCGACTATTATCCCGTACGCAGTACACTATACGCAGTACGGAGAATATCGGAACAGTGATCCCGGTCACCCGGGTCGACCGTGTCCTAGTCCAGGCCGGGCAGCGGGTCCTGGTCGACCTCGTGGCGGGGGACGCGCTCGGACGGGTCGCGGCACTCGGGGCCCAGCCGCAGGATGCGCGACTCCGGGTCGTGCAGCGGGCGGTGGCAGCGGCGGCAGGTGACCCGGGGGCGGACGGCCTCGGGGGTGGCGGTGCCCGGCAGCGGGTCGGGGTCGGTGGCGGTCATGGCCCCGACCGTACCGGCGGGCCCGGCGTGAAAGGATCGGGAGCATGGCCAGTGACCGCAGCAGCGCCGGGGATCCGGCGCGCACGCTCGCGCTGCTCTGGGGCCTGTCGGCGCAGGAGAAGCCCGGCCGGCGCGGGCCCCGGCAGGCGAAGTCCCCGACGGAGATCGCCGCCGCCGCGATCGCGATCGCGGACGCCGAGGGGGTGGACGCCGTGACCATGCGGCGGGTCGCCCAGGCGCTCGGCGTCTCGCCGATGGCGCTCTACACCTATGTGCCCGGCAAGGCCGAACTGCTGGACCTGATGCTGGACAAGGTCTACGCCGCGATGCCCCGCACCGCCCCCGACGGCGACGGCTGGCGGGCCCGGGCCGCCGCCGTCGCCGACGACAACCGCGCGCTGCACCGCGCGCACCCGTGGACGGCGGCGGTCGCCACCAGCCGCCCGCCGCTCGGGCCGGGCCTGATGGCGAAGTACGAGTACGAGCTGCGCGCCCTGGAGGGCACCGGCCTGCCGGACGTCGAGCTGGACGCCGCGCTCACCCACCTGCTGGGCTTCGTGGAGACCTGTGCCCGGATGGCGGCGGACGAGCGCGCCGCGCGGCAGGAGAGCGCGCTGACCGACGCCCAGTGGTGGGCCGCCAACGCCGAGCTGCTCGCCCGGGTCTTCGACGCCGAGCGCCACCCCGTCGCGGCCCGGGTCGGCGCGGCCGCCGGAGAGGCGCACGGCGGGGCGTACGACCCGGACCACGCGTACGCCTTCGGCCTGGCCCGGGTGCTGGACGGCCTGGCGGCCCTCGTCGAGCGGCGCCGGGCCGAGGCCGGGGGCGGTTAGCGCCCCCGGGCGTCGTACTCGTCGCGCGCGGCCTGCACCACGGACACCCGCGCCTCGGTCCAGTGCGCCAGCTCGGCGACCAGCCGGGCGGCCTCCCGGCCGAGCGGGGTCAGGCTGTAGTCGACCCGGGGCGGGATGACCGGGTGGGCCTCGCGCAGCACGAAGCCGTCCCGCTCCAGCGTCTGCAGCGTCTGGGCGAGCATCTTCTCGCTCACCCCGGTGATCCGGCGGCGCAGCTCGCTGAACCGGTAGCCGCGCTCGTGCAGCGCGCCCAGCACCAGCACGCCCCAGCGGCTGGTGACGTGTTCCAGGACGCCGCGGGACGGGCACATCCGGTCGAAGACGTCGGGCGGGGGCAGCGGGCGGTCCGGGGCGCCGGGGCCCGCCGCGGGCGCCGGGGGCGCGGTGTTCATTACCTGCATGTCAGTACCCTACTTTGAAGTGCGTACTTACGAAAGGTTAGTGCCACCCCTAGAGTGAGTTGCGAAGCCGAAAGTTCAACGGACAACCACCCCAGGGAGCAGCACCATGTACGTCGTCACCGGAGCCACCGGACAGCTCGGCCGCCTCGTCGTCGACGGCCTGCTGGCCAAGGTCCCCGCGAGCGAGGTGGCGGTGGTCGTCCGCTCCGCCGAGAAGGCCGCCGACCTCGCCGATCGCGGCGTGACCGTCCGGGTGGCCGACTACGACCGCCCGGAGAGCCTGGCGGGCGCCTTCGCCGCCGGCGACAAGGTGCTGCTCATCTCGGGCAGCGAGGTCGGCAGCCGGGTGCCGCAGCACACCGCCGTCGTCGAGGCGGCCCGCGCCGCCGGGGTCGCGCTGCTCGCGTACACCAGTGCGCCGGGCGGGGCGACCTTCAAGCTGGCCGACGAGCACAAGGCCACCGAGGCGGTCATCCGCGAGTCCGGCCTGCCCTTCGCCCTGCTCCGCAACGGCTGGTACACCGAGAACTACCTGGGCGACGCGGCCGGCACGGTCGAGCGCGGCGCGGTGGTCGGCAGCGCCGGCCGGGACGGCCGGATCGCCACCGCCCCGCGCCGGGACTACGCCGACGCGGCGGTGGCCGTGCTCACCGGCGAGGGCCACGAGGGCGCGGTGTACGAGCTGAGCGGAGACGCCGCCTGGAGCCTGCCGGAGCTGGCCGCCGAGCTGGCCCAGGCCTCGGGCCGGCCGGTCGACTTCCACCCGGTGGCGCCGGAGGAGCACCTGCGGATCCTGGTCGGCGCCGGCCTGCCGGAGGGCTTCGCGGAGATCCTGGTCGACGTCGACGCCGGCATCGCGCGCGGCGAGCTGGCCGGCACCCCGGGCGACCTGGCCCGGCTGATCGGCCGCCCGACCGTTCCGCTGGCGCGGAGCGTGCGGGCCGCGCTGGGCGCCTGAGCCCCGGTCCGGGAGCGCTCCGGCGCCGCCCGGGCCACCCGCCGGGGGGGGCGCCGTCCGCGCTCCCCGGCAATGTCATGACCAAAAACGGAATACGGAGATGACAGGCGTGGCCGTGCCCGCTACCGTCGGCTCGACACTCGCGCGCGCGGAGGAGCGGACGGCCCATGCCAGAGACAACCCAGCACGAGGCCGGGCGCGGCCTCTGGTACGGATTCGCGGCCTACGGCATATGGGGCCTGTTCCCGCTCTTCTGGCCGCTGCTGGAGCCCGGCGCCGCGGACGACATCCTGGCCAACCGGATGGTCTGGTCGCTGGTCGCGGTCGTGCTGCTGCTGGTCGTCCAGCGGCACTGGGGCTGGATCCGCCCGCTGCTGCGCCAGCCCCGCCGGCTCGCCATGCTGGGCGCCGCCGCCGCCGTGATCTCGGTCAACTGGGGCGTCTACATCTGGGGCGTCAACGCCGGGCACGTGGTGGAGACCAGCCTCGGCTACTTCATCAACCCGCTGGTCACCATCGCCTTCGGCGTGCTGGTGCTCAAGGAGCGGCTGCGCACCGCCCAGTGGGCGGCGGTGGGCATCGGCGTCCTCGCGGTGGCGGTGCTGACCGTCGGCTACGGGCGGCTGCCGTGGATCGCGCTGACCCTGGCGCTCTCCTTCGCCACCTACGGGCTGCTCAAGAAGACGGTCGGGCTGAGCGGGCTGGAGAGCCTGGCCGCCGAGAGCGCCTTCATGTTCCCCTTCGCCCTCGGCTACCTGGTGTACCTGCAGTTCTCCGGGCGCGGCACCTTCGGGCACACCGTGGCCGGCGAGTACGGCTGGGGGCACACCGGGCTGCTGGTGCTCAGCGGCGTGATCACCGCCGTCCCGCTGCTGTTCTTCGGCGCGGCCGCGGTCCGGGTGCCGCTGAGCATGCTCGGCCTGCTCCAGTACCTGGCGCCGGTGTTCCAGTTCCTGATCGGCGTCACGGTCTTCCACGAGTCGATGCCGCCCGCCCGCTGGGCCGGCTTCGCCCTGGTGTGGGCGGCCCTCGCGGTGCTCACCTGGGACGCGCTGCGACGGGTCCGGGCCGACCGGGCGGCCGTCCGGGCCCGGACGGCCGCCGCTCCGGGCGGCACCGCCGCGGCCCCCGCCGACGCGGTGCCGGTCAGGCGGTGATGTCCCGCGCGGTGAACCGGGACCAGGCCGCCGAGCCGAACACGGCCACGTAGGCGGCCTGCAGCCCGAGGTTCTTCAGCACCCCGTCCCAGTACATCGGCTCCCGCAGCAGGTCGCCGAAGGTGAGCCAGTGGTGGGTGAAGAGGAACGGCTGGATCGCGTGCAGCTGCGGGAAGCTGTCCAGGATCTGCACCGTGATCACCAGGCCGACGGTGGCCGCCATCGCCGCGATCCCGCTGCCAGTGAGCGTCGAGACGAACAGCCCGATCGCGACCAGCCCGGCCAGCGAGGCGGCCACCACGGCGGCCACCAGCACCGCCCGCAGCAGGGCCGAGCCGAGGCCGATGGTCTCGCCGGAGATCAGCGTGACGTCGCCGACCGGGAACAGCGCCGTTCCGGCGATCACCGCCGACAGCGCGACGGTCGCCGTCGCCGCCAGGCAGAACGCCAGTCCGGCGGTGAACTTGGCGGCCAGCAGCCTGGTCCGCCCGGCCGGCGCCACCAGCAGGTAGCGCAGGGTGCCGGTGGCCGCCTCGCCCGCCACCGAGTCCCCGGCGACCACGCCGACCGTCATCGGGAGGAAGACCGGCAGCGCCACCGCGAGCGCCGTGAACACCAGGAACAGGCCGTTCTGGGTGACCTGGGCGATGAACGCGGGGCCCTCGCCGCCGCGCGCCCCGTCCGTCTCGATCCGGACCACCACGCCGATCAGCACCGGCAGCACCGCCAGGATCGCCAGCAGCACGATCGTCCGCATCCGGCGGAAGGTCAGCAGCAGCTCGTTGCGGAACAGCGCCAGGAACCCGGCCGCCGTCTGCGGCCGCCGCCCGGGCGCCGCGGCCGCGACCGCCGGCACCGTCTCAGCCCGCGACATCGAAGCCCTCCCCGGTCAGCGCCACGAAGGCGTCCTCCAATGTGCCCCGCTCCACGCCGAAGCCGTGCACCCGGACCTCGGCCGCGACCAGCGCCGCGCAGAGCCCCGGCAGCGCGTCCTCGGTCAGGGCGCCGACGTCGCCGTCCACCCGGTCGTCGCCGACCCGGACCTCGGTGACCTTGTGGGCGAGCAGCACCTCGCCGGCCCGGTGGGTGTCCGGGGTCCGCACCACCAGCCGGCCCCGGGCCCGGGCGGCCAGCTCGGCGACGGTGCCCTGCACCACCAGCCGTCCGCGCGACATCACCGCGGCGTGGGTGCAGACCTGCTCGATCTCGTCCAGCAGGTGCGAGGACAGGAAGACCGTGGTGCCCTCCGCCGCGACCTCCCGCACCAGCGCCCGGATCTCCCGCATGCCCTGCGGGTCCAGGCCGTTGGTGGGCTCGTCCAGGACGAGCAGCTCGCGCGGCTGGAGCAGCGCCGAGGCCAGGCCGAGCCGCTGCTTCATGCCCAGCGAGTAGGCCCGGGCCTTCTTGCCGGCCGCCGCGGCCAGGCCGACCCGGTCCAGCGCCTCGGCGACCCGGTGCTTGCGGGTGCGCGGATCGGACGTCGGGTCGGCGGCGTCGAACCGGGCCAGGTTGTCCCGGCCGGAGAGGAAGCCGTACAGCGCCGGCCCCTCGATCAGGGCGCCGACCCGGGGCAGCACCGAGGACACCGACTGCGGCATCGGCTCGCCCAGCACCGTCGCCACCCCGGCGCTGGGGGCGATGAGGCCCATCAGCATCCGGATCGTGGTGGTCTTGCCGGAGCCGTTGGGGCCGAGGAAGCCGAAGACCGAACCCCGGGGGACGCTCAGGTCCAGCCCGTCCACGGCGACCTGGCCGCCGCGGAACCGCTTGGTCAGACCCCTGGTCCTGATCACGTCGTCGGACGGGCGGGAGGGCGAAGCGGCACCGGGGGCCGGGGGCGGCCCCCCCCCCCGCCCCCCCCCCCGCGCCCGTAACGCCACCCGGTAGGGCGGCAGCGCCCACACAAAAACCCCGCCCCACAAGGCGGAGCCC